>CAZRFP010000018.1:0-37794 GCA_964599535.1 uncultured Planctomycetaceae bacterium | reverse complement strand
AAAGCATGTGTACGGTAACACGTACCGGGGGTTCGAATCCCCCCCTCTCCGGTTCATTTCAGTGTGATGTGGCACGCACGCCGCGTCATGGGGGTAAACAGTGTCGAGCTTGGCCGCAGGCGCGTTAATTGACAGACGCGTCATTGCGGCTTTGCGATCGCCTTTGGTGCGTGATCGCGCTGGTTTCGCATTGCGCATGTCCGATTGTTCTCGTCCGCGTGGGTACGTTCCATCGTGGATCAAGCGTCGCTCGGGCAGCGCGTCACCCCCAGCAGTGCGTCACTCCAGCAGCGGGTCACTCCAGAAGCGCTGCGACAAACAGTTGCACGTCGCGGCCGTCCAGCGTGCCGTCATCGTTCATGTCGACGCGGCACGGATCATCCGGCGGAATCGTGCCGAGCATAGCGCCGACGAACATCGGAACGTCGGAAATGTTCACGACGCCGTTGCCATTGGCGTCGCCCTTGATGCACTCGGGCACCGAGACGGGTGACGATTCGATGGCGATTCCCGACATTTGCGTCAGCTCGGCCGCGATCGGCAGCACCTCGCCGAAATCAAGCGCGTCGCCGTCGCCGTTGAGATCGCGAACCCGATAAAGCGTCCCCGCCGCGTCGCCGGCCGCCGCGATCAGCCCGTCCGCCGACGCTGCCAAGTACCTGACACTCGGCACGCTCACCGCGAACGGGAGCACCTCGCCGAAATCAAGCACATCGTCATCACGGTTGCGGTCGTGAAGCAGCAGAATTTCATGCGTGGCCGGCCGCGTCATAAACGCCCGGTCATTCCCCATGATGAGCAAATCAACACCTGGCGAAAACCCCTCGGCATAGCTGATGTTCTCGGCAAAGCCGAAGTAATCGCCGTCGCCGTTGCGATCGTAAAGTATCCGCACCGGTACGGCGGTGTTGTTCTGCGTGATCAGCAACTTGCCGTCCGGCCGCACCGCAACGGCCGTCGGCGCGTTCATGCCGTCGGCGATGATGAGCACTTCACCAATATCCAGCGCGTCGCCGTCGCCGTTGAGATCCGTGACGCGAAGCAATCGGCCGTTGGTCTGATCAAGCACCAGCAGTGCGCCGTCCTCGCGCACGGCCAGGCCGGAGAGCGTGCCGGTACCCCCCGGAAACAAGGCGTAGACATTCACTTCCGCAAAGTCGAAGGCGTCTCCGTCGCCATTGAGATCTTCGATGAGAAAAATGCGCGGCGGACTATTCGCGACGGCGAACATCTGATCGCCTTGCAGCGCGATCGATCCAATCGATGCGGGCAGCCCGGCGGCATATGTCATCACTTCGCCGAAGTCGAAGTAGTCGCCGTCGCCGTTCAGATCGCGCAGCTCGAAGATCGCGCCCGGTCGACTGACATAGAGCCGCGCCTGCGCAAGAAGTTCTGATGCAGCAATCACCGGCGACAACATCGTCGCAAAAGCCAGGCCGATCCGAATGCTCATGGTTTCTCTCCGGCCAGGAGTGTACGCCCGCTCTTCCGCCATGAAAAGGGCTGTGACTTACGCTCCGTAGCCTGACAGAACAATCGCATGACCCCCATCGGAGCCGCGACCGACAGGGAGTGGCAGCGGTAGATGTGCGAGTCGCCCCCGCAGTGAGGGGCGGCTTCGCGTTGCAATGGTTGCGCGTCGCTATTTCGAAGAAACATGCGATGACACAGCGTTGTCTGACGGAGTGCTGCGGTGCATGAGCCGCGGCCGTAGAATTGCGGTCAGCTTTTCGGACGCCAAACCGGTAAACACTTGTATGATGATCACAAGGTCCTTCGGGCTTGACGGATGCCGTATCGTCGGCATGAACGCATCATCCGGCATATGCTCCAGCAGTTCGGGATCAATCTCGCGATCGACTTCGATGCTCAGCCGGTTCGCGTCGAACTCATACCGCCCGAAGGGTCCGAGATTCATCGAAAGACCCCGATCATCGAGCACGATCGCAAGCGGCTTCGACGAAAGGCACAGCGCAATCCACTTCAACCCCGGCAGCAGCAACGCCAGACCGGCCGCTGCCGCCGCGAGACACAACGTCCCGTAAGCCATGAACGTCGCCTTGTCCGTGCGCCACAGCAGCGACCATCGCACGTCGGCCATCACCACGCCCACAAGCACGAGCGAGCCGATGACAACACGCCAGAGTCCCCGAACCAGCGCGCGGGTCCGATCAACCTCCAGCCTGATAGCCGGAGCGGCGGTGGTTTCGAGCGGTGCGTCGGTCTTCACGTTCATGCCCTTTCGCGGCGGATTGTAGCGGCTTCGTCGATCCGATCGTAATCCCGCGCAGAGTCTCCGGGGAATTGCTGATGGACGCGCTCGTGGTCGCCGATACCGGTTGCGGACGGGGTGCCATGCACGCGCAGGGGGAGAGCCATGCCGAATAAGATGTCAGCCTCGGTCGACCATGAACCGTCTGAATCGCCGCGCGTATCGCAGACCGTTCTCCATCGCGATCGCAACGTCGCCTCGATTCTCGCGGGTGTTTTCGGCTTCTTCATGCTTCTCGGGGCTATGTTCTTCCTGACGGCGCGTGAATCATTCGGTCATTTTGCGAATCCGCCCGCCATGCTCTGGGTGCTGCTCGCGCCGCCGGCGCTGCTGCTGCCGATCTACGGCTGGGCGGGCGTCGTCGATGCCTTTACTTATCTCGTGCGGCCGCCCGCGCCCGGCAAGACCGCCGCCGACGCCGTGACACTCTTCCGGCTCTGGGCCGCCTTCGCGCTGGCAAGCGGATTCATGGCAACGCTCGCCGGCATCGTCGTCATGCTCACGGTGCTCGATGACGCATCGCGGCTCGGACAAAAGATGGCAATCGTGCTGCTCAGCCAGCTTTACGGCGTCTTTGCCGCTGTCATCTGCGTTTCCATCGCGGCGATCATCGCGCGGCGACACAACGGCACGGAAGCAACCCTGCCGCTGGCGCGCGAGGCGGCGGGCGTTGCGGGCATCACCGTCATTGCCGGCACGCTTACGGTGCTCGTGGCGTTCGGGATTCTGATGCTGGCCCATCCTCTCGCGGGCTAACGGCGAACAACGTCGCAAACGGCCGCGCGGCGACTCCTTCCGGCCTGAAGTCTTCAATCGGCGTCACGCCGGCGGCACTCAGCCGCTCAAACAGTCGCTCGTCAATCGACGGCCAGAAGCCGTACGTTGACCGTAGCCGTCGCATCTCGGCCCAGTCCACATACACAAAGTCATAGCTCCGCTCGCGCAGCCAATGCGCCAGTTCCGTCGGCGACAGTCGTTCGGCCGCCTCGGCGAACGGATTTCGATTGAACACCACCCAGTAGTCCGCGCCGCGCTCCAGATAAAACCGCCGCGCATCGGCCACGATCAGAATGCGACGCCCCTCGCGTAATTCGCGATTCAGCCGCGTCAAATGCGGCGCGACGGGGGAACCTTCGCCGAATAGTTCTGCGCGACCGAAGAAGTCCTGTGCGAGATAGTCGATTGCGGCCTTGCCGCCATCCGCGCGGCCGGTCGTGAAGACGCGCCAAACGACGGTGAAGTTCACGGCTGCGACGACCAGCAGCACCGCCGCACCGATGACGACCGCCGCGCCGCTCGCCCGAACGCTCAACTGCTGCCCGACGAGTGTTATAAGGATGGCACTCGGCACGATGAATACAATGGCGAAGCGGTCGACCAGATGCGTCAACGCCAGCCAGCACGCCAGACCGATCACGAGCATCATCGCGCTTGCAAACGTGCCGGCCGTAAAGACGTCGGCAAACCAACCGCCGCCGTTGCGTGCAGCGGATGTAAACCGGCGAACCCAGATCGGAATCGCGACCAGAAGGCTCGCCAGCCCCATCGCGGTGATCGGACCGTACAACGGCGATGCGACGATCTGATCGTACATGCGCACAAAGCGCCGCGGCAGTGACCGATCAGCGGGCGCGGGCTGATGGCCTCGCGACCATTGTTCCGCCAGTGCGTCCGTCCATGCATGTTCGCTCGCGCCGAAAACGGTATAGCCAAGCGGAAAGACCGGGTTTCCCGTCGCTAACGTGTTCTTGACGAGCCACGGCGAAAACGCCAGTGCACAACCCGCTGCAAATACGATCGGCCGCGCCGTGCGAACGCCCAGTAATCGGCCGATCACCAGCGCCCCCAGCAACGGAAGTGCCGTCGATACGATACCTGTGTACTTGCATCCGCAGGCTAATCCGGCAAATAGTCCCGCCGCCGGGCCGGCTCGCCTGTCGCCGCCCTGAAGCGCCCGAGTTGCCGCGATGAGCGACAGCGCCGAAAACAACAGCAGCCCGTGTTCGACATACGCCAAGCCGCTCAGATACACGAGAAACGGCGTCGTGCCGACGAATACCGCCCCGAATATCGCCGGCCGAGCGCCGGCTTCGCGCAAGACCATCCAAATGGCCGCAACCGTCAGAACCCCAAACATCGCATGAAGCATCTGGCACGACATGCCCGCCCGAACCGGATCGCCATGCAGAATCATGGCCAGTAGATAGAGCATCTCGACATTCAACGGAAAGTTGGCGTAGATGTTGTGCGATAGATAGCCCACGCGCCCGGCGTCGAGATAGTCGCGCGGCGCGCCCAGATGATACTCCAGCGCGTCATACCCAAATCCCTCCGCAGGCCACAACAGCCCCGGCGGGACCGTTGCGGCCAACAATGCAAATGCCGCGAAGGGCGCCAGCAGCATGAGCAGCCATGCGGCAGACGATTCTTCAGTCGGCACATTCGTCGCCCGCGACCGCGGCGAGAGCATTGGTCGAGCCTGAACCATCGCCGCGACGATCAACCCCGAGACCAGAGCGATCCAGAACGTCCGCGAGAGAATGCCGATCGCCCCCAGCCCGAGCATGAGCAGCGACATCGCGCCAAGCCCGATGCCCGCGCCATAGAGCAGAAGCTGGCGCGGCGGCGCATAAGTCTCAAGAAGCCATCTCGCCGGCGCCAGCCCCAGACCGATCGACGCGACAACAATCGCAAGGGCGATCGAGCCATGCAACAAGACCGCGATCAAGCCACCGGTCGATACGTACGCGACAATCGCGAGTGCCGCGCCGCATGACGAGATCACGGCGAGCCGCGCGGGGTTCGTCATCGAACGCCGCCGCGCGGCCGAGCCAGATTGCGCGTGACCGGGCGTCGCGATGGAATCCAGATCCGTCGTTGCATGTTGCTTCGGTTTCATTCGGCGGCCGCAGGCGTCGCGTTGATATCAGTTGATCCAACATGCAGAATGCTGTCGCCACGAGTCGATGTCAACGCCGCGCCATCAGAGCCGCGAAAGCAGGGCACGAAGCGCCGGCGAGTGCGAATCAGAGCCGCGACCGTCAGGAAGCGGTGGCGCTCCGCGCATCTACCCGCTTATATTTCATTCCGTCATATCTTCTACGAGTGACTCTTTCTGAGCTTTGCGGTGAACAGCCATGCGCCCAATCGTCACATCACCAGATCGCCAAATCACCCAACCTCTCGTTTTCATCATCTCGTTGACACGCGCCGTCAAAAAACGCTAATCTGCCGATCCAGACAAAAATGCCGCGGAGGGCTGATACACATGGTCATTAACAACGAACCCGATTTCGAAGTCGGCATCATCGGTGGCGGACCGGCCGGCGCCGCCACCGCCGGATATCTCGCCAAGGCCGGCATTCCCTGCGTCGTCATGGAGCGCGAGCTGTTCCCCCGCCCGCACATCGGCGAGTCACTCGTGCCCGCGACGACGCGCGTCTTTCGCGAGCTGGATTTCATCGACGAAATGGAGCGCGCCAGGTTCCCCAAGAAGCTCGGTGCCGTCTGGACCGCCAAGAGCAAGGCGCCGGTCTATTCCCACGATTGGGCCGAGCTGCCCGAAGACAACTTCACCGACATCCGCTTCGAGGAACGCCAGCAGGAAGGCGTCGATCGCCGCTATACCTATCACGTCGATCGCGGCAAATTTGATCTGCTCTTTCTTCAGCACGCCCACAAGCTCGGCGCAAAAGTCTATGAAGGCGTCCACGTCACGCGCGTCGATCTCGAGGCCGAACCCTATCCGCGCATGTACTTCAAGATCGGCAGCCGCGAGATGTTCGTCACCGTTAAGATGGTCATCGATGCTTCCGGCCGCGAAACGCTTCTCGGCAACCAGTTGCGCATCAAGCTGAAAGACCCCGTCTTCAACCAGTTCGCCTTTCACACCTGGTTCGACGGCTTTGATCGACGCGATCCGGAGCATCCCGACAAGGCCGATTACATCTTCATCCACTTCCTTCCGATCACCAACTCATGGATATGGCAGATCCCCATCACCGACACGATCACCAGCATCGGCATTGTCACGCAGAAGCAGTACTTCCCCAAGTCGCGTGAAGAACGCGAAAAGTGGTTCTGGGATTGCATCATGTCCCGGCCCGATCTGTACGATCGCCTGCGGAAGTCCGAGCGCATCCGCCCCTTCAAGGAAGAGGGCGACTACAGCTATGCCATGAAGCAGATTTGCGGCGACAGGTGGGCGCTCGTCGGCGATGCGGGGCGCTTCGTCGATCCCATCTTTTCCAGCGGCGTCTCCATCGCCCTCAACGGCGCGCGGCTCATCCAGGCCGACATCCGCGCGGCGGCGGAATTGGGTGACTATTCAAAGCCGCGCTTCGAGACTTTCGAGCGAACCCTGCGCTGGGGCACGCGAAACTGGTACGACTTCATCACGCTCTACTACCGCCTCAACGTGCTCTTCACGATGTTCATCCAGGACCCGCGCTACCGCCTCGACGTGTTGAAGCTCCTCCAGGGCGAAGTCTACGACGAAGAAACGCCCGACGTGCTCCGCCGCATGAAGGAGATCGTCACGGCCGTCGAGCAGAATCCGAACCACGTCTGGCACAAGCTGCTGGGCGATCTAACCTGTACGACGTTCAGGCCGTCGTTTTGATTCGGCAATCGAGCGATTGATCGCTTGACGCGCGCGGCACTATCGCCGCTCATCGATGCAACGCTCATGCGGAAGCCCGCCGTGGCCGACCCTGTTTCAACACCCGGTTCATCGCATGTTCGCGACGAGAGCCGCGCAATCAGAGCCGCGACCTAAAGAGCGGTGGACACTGATGTGCGAATTGACCTTGACATGAGGCGTGATTTCGTGTTGCAGCGGTTGCACGTCGCCGTTTCGAGGGAACATGCGATTGCCCTGAAAGGATGATCCACCGCAGAGTGACTCGCTGCCGCGCAAGTCGGCAAGTTCGATCGGACGCAACGCCGCCAACGCGATTTTCACAACGCAATATGCGCCTCAGGGGCTTGAATAGGCGAGACTTGAGTCTGTAAAGCCTGTGTATATCACAAGAAGGTCTCACTCGCCCATGCCACCGACATGGCAGTTCCGTCGCCAGGCTCCATCGTCGGCGCGCCGAAGTTGTCTATCAGTAAATCGGCGGCCTAAGAAGCCGCCGCCGCGCCATGCGCAGCATGATGACGACGCCGTTGGCGCCAAACCAAAACCGCGAGCGTACCGAACGAGAGCACGAACCCCACACCCAGGAAGATCACGTTGCCCGCGCGCATCGTCAGAGTGAGCACGGCCTGAGTAGGCTTTCGTGGGTTGATGAAGCAGGGGATTGGGTCGCCAGTGGCCGCCTTGGCCTCCAGCAAGGTGTACCACTGCCGCAGCTCTTCACGGTCCTGCAACGGGATGATGGCGATCTGCGAGCCGTGATACGTCGCGCCGGCGAAATCGTATCGATACACGAGGTCAATCGTTGTAACGGGCCGACCTCGATAGCCGTGCCGCTCGCTGACCTTAGCCTTGAGTACGACCGCGTCACCTGGCGTCCAAGTCGACACCGACGGCGTTAGCGCGATGCGAAGCAGCAAGTAGCCGCAAAAGCAGCAGAATGTCACAAGCAGCAAATAATTCATGAAGCCCATGCGCATGGTTGATTCGTTCCAAAGGGAACCCATTGGTTCTGTAGCAGGCGGACCGCGCCGCAGCTTTTGTTCGTCTATATCCTGCATTATACTCCCACTATTCTAACGCCGAACAGACGGAGCCTATGAAACAACAGACCGTTCTGATGAATGCAGCGACACCATCGCCGACTGAACGATCGCGATCATCGTTCGAGTGGGTCGTGCTGGCCGCTTTTCTGACGGCGGGCTTTGCTTTCTGGATTCTCTTCACCGAGTCCTTCATCTCCGATGATTCCTATTTCTACCTCGTCATCGCGCGCAACATGGCCGTCGAAGGCCGCCAGACGTTTTCATCGATCATCGACACCAACGGCGTGCATCCGCTATGGCTTTGGATTCTCGCCGGCTGGTCGTGGATCATACATTTCGTCCGTCCCGAATGGCTAGATCATGCGGCTTACGCGCTCGTGCCGTCCATTGCGTGCGTGCTCTGTGCGGTTCACAACTCGTGGCGCATCGCCCGCATCATCGGCTGGCCGCCATTGTGCGTGGTCGGAATACCGTGTGCCTATCAGCCTGTGGCAAAAGTCGTTTTTACCCCCTCTGGCGGAGTCAAGAATGCGGTTTTTCGACTTTCACCACGGGCTGCTATCTGACGTTCTTCGGCGTGCTGTATTCCGAAGGCCACGTCCACTGGGCCACACTGACATGGCTCATTCTCGTCGTATTAACGTTTAATCCCGATCGTTTCGGCGGCATCTTGAGACTGGGCGCGGCCATTGCGCTGGCGTTTCTCGCGCGGCTGGATTCGATGTTCCTGGTCGCCGCGATTCTGATCTGGGGTTTCGCGATGCGTCGGCCGGCGCGCCCGCTTATCGTTGCCGGGCTGATCGCCGCCGTGTTCGTCGTACCGTATCTGCTCTATAACCGGAGCGTCTTCGGCGGTCTCATGCCCGTTTCCGGTTGGATGAAATCTACCTTTCCAGAGCCTTTCATCAAAGGCTTCAACCTCAAAGGTCTGCGCACCTCGTTCGGGGGATACTCATTTCTCTTCGGCGTACTGCCGCTCGCCGGCGGACTGGCGGCGATGTTCGGTGCGTACCGAAAGCTGCGCGGCGCCGAGCATCTTCTGACGGCGCTGACCGCAGGCGTTCTGCTGCATTTTCTTTACATCTTCTGTTTCACGCGCAGCCACACACTCTGGTATTGGTATTACGTCCAGTCGGTCCTGCTGGGGTCGATTGCCGTGTGCGTGTTGACGAATTATTGGCCCGGCGGAAAGCGGCTCGCGAATGCCTGCGGTCTATCGATCATTGTTGTCGCCGCCGCCGCCATCGGCCTGACGCGGTGGAAGCCGCCGTTCGATCATACCCATTGGCTTTCGAAATCGCTGCGATACATCGAAGACCACGGAATCCACGATGAGACAATCATCACGTCGGATTATCCCGGTTATTTTGCATTCAAGTCAGACAATCGCATCTTCGCGCTGGACCTGCTGACTTCTAATCGCCGCTTCTATGACAAAATGCTCGCCTCGGAAAATGCCATGCACGTCATCCTCGAGGAATGCAGGGCCGCGGGAAAGCCCGCTCGATACGTCTTCTATCTCGGATACGATTGGCTGACCATCGCCGAAGACCGCGCATCTTTCGACTACAACGATCCGCGAATGTGGCCGACCAAGACGCCCATCGGCCGGCTGTCCGAAG
Source organism: uncultured Planctomycetaceae bacterium (assembly GCA_964599535.1). Lineage (GTDB taxonomy): Bacteria > Planctomycetota > Phycisphaerae > UBA1845 > UTPLA1 > JADJRI01. The sequence continues at coordinate 28,215 of CAZRFP010000018.1, read as the reverse complement.
ACGACGGTTTGCAGCTTATCCATCAGGACGGCGCGTTTCTCATCTGGCGGCTGCGGGAAACGGGTGCCAAGCCAATGATACCTGCGGCGGCTCCAGTGTCCGAATGACCGATCGAGCAAGACGATTCCACGCCGCGCCCCGTTTGACTCGCCAAGTCCAGCGCTACCGCCCGCGAAGATCGTAGCAGACCATCTCCTTGTGATTCCGCGCGAAGAGCAGACCGCCGGCCAGCGCCGGGTTGTTCCATGTCTTGCCCTCGAGAATCTGTATCCGCCCGATCTCGCGGTGCTCCGCGGGCGTCGCCTCGACCAGCGTCAGTTCCCCGTACTCGCCCGAGACGATCAGATGATCCCCCACAAGCAGAACCGATCCGTAGCCGTAGCGCCCGCCTTTCCATCGAAGCTCGCCAGTGTCAATATCAAGGCACGCGAGGATCGTCTCATCCAGGCCATAAATTGACCCATCGTGTATCACCGACGACGTGAACTTGTTCTTCATGCGGATGCTCGTCCATTCCGCGCGTGCCTCGATCCGACCGCTCGTCTCTTCCAGCCGGACCATCGCGCTGCCCACGCCGTAGCCCACGGAGATGAACACACGCGAATCATCCACCGCCAGCGGCTGTGAGCAACTGATCCCCATGCCTGTCCGCCAGGGAAACGACCAGAGCAGTTCTCCCGTCGATGCGTCCAGGCCATTCAAGTGAAACGCCGCGAGGTTCAGCACCATCGGCCGGCTCAGCAGGGTCACGAAGATCGGACTTGAATATGCCTGCTGTCCGACATCGCGCTGCCATAGCCGCTCTCCGTCGGACTTTCGATACGCCATGATCGAGCCGCCGACGACGCCCGAATTCGTCACGATCACGCGGTCGTCCACGACCAGCGGCGAGGCGCTCATTCCCCATTGCAAATTGCTCGCGCCAAACTCCTCCAGAATGTTCCGCGTCCAGACCAGCCGGCCCGTCAACGCATCAAGGCAAACAAGTTCCCCCTCCGCGCCCAGCGAATAGAGACGATCGCCGTCGAGCGTCGGCGTCGCACGCGGACCGTCGCCGCCGAGCACTTCGCGAAAACGCGCCGGATAGTCGTGCTTCCACCGCTCCATGCCCGTGCCGGCGTCATAGCACACCACTGCCTCGCGGCCGCGCCGCTGCTCAATCGTGTACAGCAGGCCGCGCCCGATGACGAACGATGAATACCCTTCGCCCACCGGCTGCCGCCACAATTCGATCGGCGGATGAGCGGTCCAATCGGCGCTGATCGCGACGCCGTCGCGCACGATGCCGTCGCGCCGCTCGCCGCGAAAGCTCGGCCACGACAGCGTGCGAAGCATCTCGGAAGACCGCGCATCGCTTGTCGCGGAAGTCCCGCTCGATCCGGACGCCTTTGACCGCTGCATCTGACGATGCGCCTCGACGATCTTGTCCTGCGCCGAGCCGCGCGAGAAATCCAACCGAAAGCTGCGCAGCGTCATCCCGCCGCCAAATTCCCAATAGTCCTTCAGCGCGATCAGGCTTAACACCATAAACACCGGAAGCGTCACCATCGCCCCGGCAATCTTTGTCCATCGACGACGACTGCGACGGCGCGCCAGCAGCACCAGTCCGAGCGGCCACAGCAGTATCAACGTCAGTCCGACGACGGGAATGGAGTGCCACCGGCGAGTCTCGCAAACGCGCGAATGCGCATCAGCACCGGAATCCGGCGACGGCGCGCCTGCATCGGAAGCCTGCGCATCAGGCGGATCGGATGAAAACGGTTCGAGCATATCCAAAAAGAATTCGCCGACGCGCGCTGATCATTCATATCGAAGCGCTTCAATCGGATCGAGCCGACTGGCCCGCCACGCCGGATAAAAACCCGACACGATCCCCGTGCCGAACGCGCATGCCAGCGCGATGCCCGCGACCGTCGTCGAGATCTCCGTCTCATAGCCCGGCCGCGTCATGACAAAGGTAAAAACCCAGCCGCCCAGCATGCCCGCGATGCCGCCCAGCGCGCACAGCATGATCGCTTCGATCAGAAACTGCATCATCACATCCCCGCCGCTCGCGCCGATCGCCATCCGCAGGCCGATCTCCCGGGTGCGCTCCGTCACGCTCACCAGCATGATGTTCATGATGCCGATCCCGCCCACCACCAGCGACACGCTCGCGATCATCCGAAGCAGCCATTGAAACTCGGCGCTGGCCGCTTCCTTCGTCTCGGCCGATTCGCTCAACGCCCGAATGCGAAAATCGTCCGGCTCGTCCGGGCGCAGACCGTGCGTCTGGCGAAGCAGCCGGCGAATCTGATCTTCGGCAACCGAAGGCGGCACGCCGTGCTGTGCCGCCGCGAGAATCGTTGCCGAGCGCTCGTTCCCCGCGATCTTCTTCTGCGCAACCATGTAGGGAACGAGAATAATGTCATCCAGATCGCGACCGTCCTGCTGACCCTTCGACTCCAGCAGGCCGACAATCCGAAAACGCGCATTTTTAATCGTGAGAAACTCCCCGACCGGGTTGATCGAGCCGAATAGCTCGCGAGCCGTCGATTGCCCGATGCAGCAGACCGGGTTCAAGCTGTCTTCATCGGCCTGTTCGAGCTTTCGACCGGCCACGACGCCCCAACGGCGAATGTCGTGGAAATTCGGATAAGCGCCGTAGATGCTGGTCTGGATGTTGCCGTAGCTCGATCGAACCTGCGCGCCGATGCGGTTGCTCGGCGTTGCCGCGCGAACCGCCGGGCACTGTTTCATGATGAGATCGGCTTCGATCTTTGTCTGCATCGGCTTGCGCTCGACGTCGCCGCGACGCACGCCTCCGACCGGCATGCCCCAATAGCCGATGAACATCCAGTCATCGCCCAGCCGGGCGATCTCGTCCTCCACGCGCGACTTCGTCGCCTGAGCCATCGCCACCAGCACGATCACCGCGCCGACGCCGATGACGATTCCCAGCATCGAAAGCGCAGTGCGGACCTTGTTCTTGCCGAGGCTGATCAGCGCCTCAATGAATAACGAAAAAATGCTCATGGCCTGCCTTCGTTTAAGATATTAATACGACAGTCCGTTCTTCCGCGTATGCACATACGGAGGCGCGATCTCGCCGATCCCCGCGTCGCGCACTTCCGCAAGATAGACCCAGTGATCCCCCGCAGCGTGCTTCTCCGACACGCGCGCCGATAGCCAGCCAATCTGATCGCCGATCACCAGTCCGCAATCCGCCTCACGAACCGTTAATCCGGCGAAAGCGTCTTCCTCCGGCGAAAAACCCTTGCCGAAGTGTCGAAACATCGCCGTCGGACTTTCGCCGAGCAGATTCAACACGAAGCCGCCCGCCTCGTCGATCAGCGCCTCCACTGGTCGATCTCGCTTGATGGCCACGCTGATCATCGGCGGCTCAAATGCGGCCTGCTGAATCCACGACGCCAGCATGCCCGTCCGCCGACCGTCGGCCGTGCGCACTGTCAGAATGGCGCAGCCGCTGGGAATGCGGCCAATGGTCTTGGCGATGCGATCTTTATGGTCTTGATCCACGCTTGATCCTCGTTGAAAGCGAAATGCCGACCGCGCTGTTTGCGAACGTCCGTCTGCCGTGTGAACGAGCTTCGTCCGTCCGCATCTCATCTTGCGGCCGCCGTCGCGGCATTGTAGCCCCAAAAACCCCATCCGGCGAAGCACGCGCCTCACGGGAAGACCCCCATCGACCAAGCCGCGTAAAACAAGCCGCGCGTCGCGAGCCGCGCTATCTAAGCCGCGCTGTCCGAGCACGAAGCGCCGACGAGTGCAAATCAGAGCCGTGCTCGCCTGAAAGCGGGGGCGCTCGACGCGATGAAATTCCAGAATCGGCGGCACCACACGCCAAAACCCAACCCGCCAGCACTGACCAAATTGAGATGCAGCACCACCGCAATCGCCAGACCACCCCATCACCCTGTACTTGTCTCCCGCCTGTCCAACTTCCCGCGATCTCGCATAATACCCCCATGCTCGATCCCCACGCCGCGCGATCGCGGCTCATGCTCTGGACCGTTCTCGCCGCCGCCGTCGCGCTGCGCGCCGGACTTGCAATGCACCCATCCTGCATCAGCCGCGACGGCGTGCGATTCGTCGAACTGGCACACAAGTTCACGAACGATCCCGCCAAGTGGATGCCGCTCGAATCCAAGCAGCCCGGCTACCCCATACTCCTCGCCGCTACCCATCGCGTCTTTTCCACCATCTCCACCCATAGCGCCGAATCGTGGACCCTCCTTTGGGAACGTGCAGGCCGTTGGCTCGCCGTTATCACCGGCGCGGCCGTCGTGCTGCTCGTCTACTTGCTTGCCGAACGGCTATTCAACCCGACGACCGCCGCCATCGCCGGACTGTTCGCGGCGATGTGGCCGCAAGGGGTGCATCTTTCAGCCGACGTGCTCTCGGACATGCCCCATCTTGCGCTCTATCTGCTCGCATTGTGGCTGGCCTATCGCACCGTCGAACGCATGAAGTTCACCACGGCCGCCGCAGCCGGAATCGTCGCGGGGCTCGCGTATCTCGTTCGACAGGAGGCTGTCGGCCTGCTCCCGGCCGTCGCGTTTGCCGTATGGCGCTGCGGCACGGCTATCCCGACGAGGCGCCGCGCTGCTGTCGTGGCGATTTGTTTCGCTGGTTTCGCATTGGCCGCCGCGCCGCATTCGCTTGCCGTCGGCAAGTTCATCCCCAACAAGAACCCACTTGATTTTCTACAAGACGCCGACGCGTTCGCCCCGCCGGTCGGTGTCATGCTCGCGTCACAGATTGCCCCCTGGCAGGCGCCGAGTCGCATGGCCGAGGAGTGGGCGCGCGGCGGGCGATACGTCTTCGCGGCGCTCTTTCTCGTTTGCATGTTCGTTCGGACGATGCCCGTCGCCGAGCGTCGCGGGCGCGATCTGTTCGCCGTCGCCGCACTGGCGCAACTGGCCCTTGTGCAGCTTCGCGTCAGCGCCTACGGCGAAATCAGCTCGCGCTATCTTGTCATACCGGTCGTGCTGTCGATACCCTGGGCGGCCGCCGCCTTCGCCGCGCTCGTCACGCGCATCTCACTGCGCATTTACGATCCCTCGCCGCCCCGGCGAGCCGCCGTCTGGCTTTCCGGCTTCATCATCGCCCTCACGCCGCTTATCCTCTACGCCACGCGCCCCGTCAACGCCGGAAAAGAGCATCTTCGAATCGCCGGCCTCTGGCTGGCGGATCGCGCCGACGATGATGACACCATCGTGGCACACAACCGGCTCGAACAGCTCATGTTCTACGCCGGCCGGGCCTTCCCGCGCGATGCATCCTGGCGGCGCACCCGGCCGACCGACGATCCTGCCCGCGTGTATCGAGTTCTTGATCGCGTGCGCCGCAATCTCGACGGCGATCGCGCCGCATGGTATATCGACGCCACGCGCAGCCGCGGAGGCGAGACGCCCGATCCGCCGCTGCCGGGATTCATCGACGCAATGCCCGAACGGCCGCTGCAACTGCAACTTCGCGAGAGCGCAAAAGATGGCGATGCATTCATCTGGAGCATGGAATCAAGAACCGCGCAATCAGTGCCACCCAGTGATCGGCCGAGAGACTGATTCCTTGCCTGAAAAAGGAGCCGCCCATCATGCTCCCCATCAATCTTGAACAAAAGCTCGACACGTTCATCGACCACTGGCAACCGCGGACCATCGCTGAATTCAACGGCCACGACATCCTGCTCGCCAAGGCGATGGGCGAGTTTGTCTGGCACAAGCACGATGACACCGACGATCTCTTCCTCATTGTGAAGGGCCGCCTGACGATTCGCCTGCGCGATCGCGATGTGACGCTCGGTCCTGGCGAACTGTTCGTCGTGCCGCGCGGTGTGGAGCATTGCCCCGTCGCCGAAGAAGAAACGCATATGCTGCTCATCGAGCGCCGGGGAACTCCGAACACCGGTAACGTTCAAACCGCGGCCCCGCGGCGCGTGATCTGACCCTCCGCCGCGCGCTGGCGCCGCTCTCGCCGATCCGATCGCTCCGCGTATAATGCCCTGATCGTATCGATTCGCGCGATGCCGCGCGAACCGCCGGAGACCAACACATGGCCGCACAGCGCGAGCTACTCCTCAACCCCATCGCATGGGTCCAGTTTCAACTCAATGGCGGAATGAAACGCCTGCTCGCCGTCTGCGGAATCTACGCACTCGCGATGGTGCTACTCAATGTCTTCATCTACCGGGCGACAACGGCGCCCTGGCAGGCCGCGCAGTCCGCGCTCGGCACCTTTGCCGGAAACTCGCTCGCCTTCACGCTCTTTATCTCCGCCGCCATGCTTGTCGTCGGCGGTGCGGGCATCATCAACAAAGCAGTCATGCGCGACTACACCTCCGACATGATCACGTCGCACCGTTCGACCGCGATGACCGGCCACGTCGCCGTCTTCGGATATCTCACCGGACCACCGTCGAGGATCATCTGTCTTACGTTCATCAACTGGATCGCCTGCACCGTGCTCGCCGGGCTTGCGGGCTATCCGATCGTCGGGCCGAGCTTCATATTCATCATCTTCGGTTGCATGGCCTCCGTGGCATGGAGCGCCGCCGCCCTGTCCGGGCTGTGCTATCGCGGCAAGCTCTCATTTGCCGTGGTCATGGTGCCGTTGGCCATCATCTTCGTGATTGATCCGATCCGCGATCTGCTGATCGCGCATCCCGGACTGGCGCTGCTCGTCAACTATGCCGGCGCACGGGAGCTAAGCGGCAGCGCCGCCGGCGTTGCCCCCGAAGCCGTAAAGACGCTCGTCGTCTCCATGCTGTCGCAATTGGTGCTTGCATTCATCTTCTTTCTTGCGGCCGCCCGGCGCTTCCAGCGCGACGATGTACCCGCGTTTAACCCCGCGCTGGCATACTCGCTGCTCGCGCTGTGCGCTTTGATCTCCGGCGTCGGACTCAACTACTTCAACGATTATTCGACGAACTTCGTCGCCGATTCGCTGATCTTTCTGCCAACGCAGACATTCACGACGATCATGTCGCTCGCACTCGTCGCCATCCTCCCCATCTCGAACGCCGCCTGGACCCAGTTTGAATGGGCAAGGCGCATCAGAAAAGACCCACGATACACCGGTCCACGCGCACGATCACCCGTCGAGGCCGCACTGTGTGCGACCGTCGTGGCCTGCGGCGTCCTTGCCCTCATCGTTCGAAACAGATTCGGCGACATCTTCGCCAACAACTTCGTCAACAATGACATCTCCGAAATGCAGGCCGCCATCTGCATCTGCGTTTCATTTCTGCTGGCGATGGTGGCCATCGCAGGGATGCTGCGTTTTGTTTACAACTTCGTGCGGAACGGCGTCTGGGCCTTGCTGATGTTCCTGATGCTTTTCTGGATCGCGCCGCTGATCGGCGATCTGTTGATGGAAGTCGCCTACGAACGCCAGGCGGATGAGCCGAAGTCGCTGCTCTTCGCGCTCTCGCCGATTGGCACCTGGGTCACCGTGTTTATCGGTGGCAAGTCGCCGGTTGTGTTCGGCTTGATCGGACAGGCCGTCATCGCCGGCGTCATGCTGATTCTGTCGCGAAAAGGGAAGTACTGATGCAGCCCGGCTCGCGGCCCGCGAACAATTCACACCCGCCGCAGTGTCGCATCGACAGAATCGGTTGACACAAGCCGTCACTCAAGGCAACAGTATCACACCGAAGTTTGTTCGACCCCCGCTCAGGGAGGAGCATCATGCAAGTCTATCTCGATCTGGTTCGCACCGTGCTCGACAAGGGCGTCTTCAAACCCTCGCGCACCGGCGTCGACACCATCAGCTACTTCTCAGCCCATTATCAGGTCGACCTGGCCGACGGCTACCCGCTGCTGACGACCAAGCGCGTCAATTTCGAAGCCGTCATTCGCGAGCTGCTCTGGTATCTCTCCGGCGAGAATCACATTCGCAACCTGCGAAAGCACACGAAAATCTGGGACGCCTGGGCCGACGCCGACGGAAATCTCGAAACCGCCTACGGCCACTACTGGCGTCACTTCCCCAGCGCATCGCAGGACGCACATGGCCGATGGCAGGTGCACGAGATCGACCAGATTCGCTATATCATCGACACGATCCGGCGCGATCCGAACAGCCGCCGGCTCGTCGTCACGGCGTGGGAGCCGGGCAACGCGACGGCCAGCAGGCTGCCGCCGTGCCATTACACATACGCCTTTCAAGTGCTCGACGGGCGGTTGAACTGTCACCTCACGCAGCGCAGCGGCGACATCGCGCTGGGCATTCCGTTCAATCTCGCGGCGTATGCGGCGCTGACGCAGATCATCGCCCAGCAGTGCGAACTCGAAGTCGGCCGCTTCGCGCATACGATCGTCGATGCCCACATCTACTGCGCCAAACCGGGCAGTTCAACGGCCGAGTTTGATCACGTGGAAGGCCTGAAGCAGCAGTTGCAGCGCAAGCCGCTGTCCCTCGCAAAGCTGAACATCGCGAGAAAGTCGTTCGACGAATTGACGTATGAAGATTTTGAACTGGTGGGTTACCAGTGCCACGACCCGATCCGCTTCAAAGTCGCGGTGTAAGCCCGGACGAATGAGTGGGAGACGAATATAGGGTAGCGTCCGGCCCCCGTGCCGGACGGTGAGATAAGAGTCAAGAAAAGGGGGGGAACGCATCTTCCCCCCTCTCTCCATTCTCATTTCTCAATTCATATCAGTACCGGGTCATTCCGAATGGCGCGGCGCAGCTTCGCGATGGCCGACAGTTGAATCTGCCGGACGCGCTCCTTGCTCACGCGCATCCGCCGGCCGATATCTTCAAGCGTAAGCCGAGGCTTGTCGTCGTCAAACGGGAAACGCCGCGCGAGCACATTCTTCTCAACATCCGTCAGATCGGCGTTGTCGAGATCCAGTATCTGGCCGAGCCGTTCGGTGAACAGCGCCTGCTGATCGGTGCGCGAGGTCTCCAGTGCGTCGCTGCGCTCAAACTCGACATCATACGGGCCGGCGACCTTGCTGCGCCGCTTCGAGTCCATCAGCGCCGCACGCGAAAAGGCGCGGATGATCGCGTTGCAGGCATACGTGCTGAAACGAAAACCCCGCCACGGATCAAACGTGTCCGCCGCGCGCAAAAGCGCCATCATCCCCTCGCTCGTGAGTTCGTCGCGATCCAGCGCCTCGAAGCGCGTCCGGCCGATCATGTCATAGACCAGGCCGAGGTTGGCTTCGATGACCCGCGTGCGGATCAGGTTGTAACGCTGAACCCAGCGTGAAAACTCATCGCGAAGTTTGCGCGTGGGGCGGGCGCTGGCGCGCTTGTAAATCGTACTGAGTTTGTAGCCGCTGAAGTGCAGTTGCTTGAAAAGCAGAATCTCATCGTCGGGCGTGAGGCGGCCCGAACTCTCGACGCTGTTCGGCCAGTCGGCGAAGAGTCTGCCTTCGGTGGATGCCCGCCGCAACTCCGCATTCATGATGTACGGAGGCGGGACCATCCAGTCCTGCATGGCTTTTCGATTCGATGCTGGTGTAACAATGCGTCTCATGGCCATTTCACTTTCCGGGGCCTCTTATCGGCCCGCAACAGGTTCCGTGCCGTTGGCAGCGGCAGGTTCCATTTGGCTGTCTCAACTCGTTTAGACGCCGTTTGCTCCGAAAAGGTTGCAACAATTCGCTCTGATTTGATACGAATTTTACCGATCTCGGTTCGCGTCAATCAGCCTTAAAGCGCCTCATGAAGTCCAATAATCATTGCCTTCAATGGAGCTTGAAGTTGGAGGCTCCATAAAAAGCGGTACACTTCGGCCACCTCTCCAGTCCATTATAACGGATCAAAGGCCTCGATCTCACGAAAGTGAACGAAATATCGTTCAGGATTTTCCTTAGGCTTAGAGCGTCAGACCTGTCCGCGTGATCACTATTTACTAGGGAATCTACCCCAATGCTTTACTGCAAGTTTAAGGCACTGCTCACATTAGAGATGATGGGGAGCCCAAGGTTCGTCGCGGTTAAGCTCCCAAGCCCGCGCGAGAGGGATTTTCCGCAGTTGGCGGAGATTCCACCATAGACATCCCGTGACAATATCAGACAGCTATCGCCTGCCGCCGGCGCTCGATTCGGTTCGCGGGCTGATGATGGCGCCAAGTCCCTCGAAAAACGCCTGCCCCAGCCGACGAAAGCCCAGTTGAGACTGCGCGGGATTGTCGATCGCCATCGACAGGCCGGCTACGAATCCCGGCTCATAGGCCTCGCGAAATCGCTTGGCGATGTCGCTGTCCCAGCAGCCGTTCATCAGCGGTGCAACGCCGATGACGCTCGTGACCAGCGCGATCTTGATCCTTCGAATGTGACGAATGAAGTTGGCTCTCATGGCGGTGCTCGCTTGGTGGTTTTCCAACGTCGCCGCCCGGTCCGCATCGATGCCCAGTGCTCGCGTGCCAGATGGCGCTCTCTCCTTGAATCGTGCGAAGCGATCCGTCACGCACAACTCCATCCCCCGACGCCCTTCGATATCGGACGCATGCGCAACAACCGCAGGCCCCGCGCCGACGTTGCCGGTGGCGTCAAGACCGCCGCGCAAACAAGCCGAAACCCATCGATTTCAGTGTATTTCCGCACGAAACGAGCCTCAATCGACCGCCCAAACGTCACGATAAAGATCGACGGACGAGTCGCCACTTCGCGCGCCGCCTTACGCCGAACTTACGACGGATGGGTCAGTCATGACGCACCTCGCACACCTTCGCAGCGCATTGATCCACGGCTGGATATGTATCGCGCTGGGCATCTTTCTCTCAGCGTCTTCCACCGCTGCCGGCGACACCCCGGAAGTCGAGGCCCGCGAGCGCGCGATGCGATCGCGCGTGGTCAAAGCGTTTGACTTCGACGAGCAAAAGCACGGCAACTACGACGCGATGCCGATGAATTGGCGTCAGATCGTTGAGCCAGGCTATCCACGGTTTCTGGAGGCCCGCTTTGACGAGCGTGTAGGCCGTTCCGCACCGCCGGCGTTTCACTTTCCCCTGCGCGGAGGCCATCTTGGCGCATACTACCTCGCGCGCGACATCCCCGCCGATCCGTCGAGCGCATATCGCATTACCGCGTGGGTTCGCCCGCGCGGACTGATGCACGGCGGAGCGTTTGTGACGGCGTGTTATCTGGGGCAAAACTTCCGGATCATGCCCGGAACCGAACGGCGCAGCGAGATTGTCCGCGGCACGGGCGATGATGAACCGTGGGTGCAAGTGACGATCGATCTGCCGGCCGGCGTCGAGCATGCGCGATGGATCGCGCTGTCTTGCCGAGTGGAGCAGTCCATCGTGGAGGATCAGCCAGGCGCGGACGCCGATGGGAACACATGGAAACGAGCCGGCGTCGGAGAGATGCAGGCTCCTGGAGACACGATCGGCGAGGCGCCGGCGCCGCAGGGGATACAGGCCGGTGCAAAGCCGGATGCGCTCGGCGTTGAGCGCATCGAGTATCACGACACGCTCGGCGAGGCATGGTTCGACGACATCGCGGTCATTCGCATGCCGCGCGCGTCGTTGACGTTAAGCTCCGACTTCGGGCTTTACGACCACGATCGCGACATCGACATTTTCATTGGCCTTGAAGACGCCAATGGCGAATCGCTCAAAGCCGAACTCGTTCTGCTGGACGCCGACGGCCGCTCCGTGGATGCACGACCGATTCCGTTCACGCCCGTCGGCGCTACGCCGATGCGTTATCGTCCGCCGCCGCTTTCGCCGGGACGATACGTCGCGCGGCTGCGTGTCGCGGCATCCGAGCACGAACTGGTCCTGATTGAGCGGGCGTTCATTCGTCTCGCGCCGTTTTCGCGAGATGAGGAGACCGCGCGCACGGCATTCGGAGTGATACTCGACGGCGCGGCGCTGCGGGGTCCATCGGCGACGCGCGCCGTGATCGACGCACTCAAGCCGGAGTTCGTCAAGGTGCCCGTCTGGCGCGGCGACATGGACGATCGCGACGTTGTCGCCGGGATGCCGGCCTTTGATCGGCTCGTTACGGCGCTGCACGCCTCAGGCGTCGGTTTGGTCGGGCTGATTCACTCCCCGCCGCGCAGTCTGGCCGACAACTTCGAACCCGGCCGGCGCGAGCTGTTTGACATTCTCGCGGGCGACGCGGCTGTATGGCGCCCTTATCTCGCGTTTGTCCTGACGCGCTACGGTCCGCTCATGCGGCATTGGCAGTTGGGTCCGGACACGGTCGATCCGACGCGCAGCGTCGAGCGGCTCGAAGCCGCCATGAAAAACACCGTCGCCGAGATGCGCCCGCTGATCGGCCGCGCGCGCGTCGTCGTTCCGCGCTCCCTTGATCGCGAACCGACGCCGGTCGAAGGCGCCGGTGACGTTGAACTCTTCGCGCCGAGGCGCGACCAACCGGCCGAGGCCTTCGCATCGATGTTGCCTGACGCGGCGGCCCGCGCCGAGCGTCCGCACTGGGTAACGATCCGTCCGCTGGCGGAAGATCGATATGAGCGGCTGTGGCGGCTGGGCGATTTCGCAAAGGGCATCATCAAGGCCAGGTGCCTTGGCGCGGATGCCATATTCGTCGACATGCCTTGGACGACGAAATTAGCGTCGGACGAAACGCGACGCCCCGAGCCAGCGGAGGAGCTGCTTATCATTCATACACTGGGCCGCGCATTGGCATCGATGCGGCCGGTCCGGCGAATCGCGATGGATGACGGTGTCGAGGCGTGGCTGTTTGCGAACGCGTCGCGGTCTGCCGGCGCCATTGTCGCATGGTCCGAAGGCTGGTCGGAGCGCGAGCGAGTCGTTCGCTTCGATCTCGGCGGCGATGCCGACGTGATCGACCTCTGGGGTCGACGGAAGAAGAGCGACTGGTCCGACGGCGGCAACACGCTGACGATCGGTGCACTGCCCATCGTCGTTACCGGCATCGATCCGCATCGAGCCGATCTGGCAGCGAGCCTGTCGCTCGATGATCCGATCCTCTCGCCATTGGTCGGCACACAGAACCGACTGATCCGGCTGAGCAATCCGACGGATCGCCGCCTTCGCGGTGCGCTGCGCATGCAATTGCCGCCGGGCTGGCGCTGCCGGCCGGATCATATGCGGATCGATCTGGAGCCGGGTGCAAGCGCGGAGGTTCCCGTGCAATTCGCGTTGCCGTCGAATCAGGCCGAGGGCTTGTTTGAGATCGTCGGGCGCCTGAAGTCCAGCATCGCTTCGGATCAGAGTTTCACTTTTCGCATGACGGCATTCGTTGCCACGCCGGGGCTGGCGGTGGATGTGGCGGCCGTTCGCGGACAGGACGGCGTGACGGTCATTCAGCGCGTCACCAATCGCACGGAGTCGTCGATCGATTTGCGTTCTTTCCTCGTTCTTCCCGATCAACCGCGGCGGTCGCAGAGCATTCCCGGGCTGCCATCCGGCGAAACGGCCGTGCGACGCTATGTCATTTCCGACGACGCATGGCGCGGCGGAACGATTCGCGTTTCAGTGGAGCAGGTGGGTGGAACGCTTCGGCAGAACACGCTGCTCAATCCGTGATCGACGGCAGCCGAACCGGACCGCGACGCAGCATCGCCGCATCGTCGATGAAGAGGATGGACCGCTGCGGCAGGACGCCCTCGCGCGTCAGCGTCTCGAACCGCCGATGCGTCAGCGCCATGCGCAGGAATTCGTGGCGAGCGCCGGTTTCCTTCACATATTTGAATTCACGACCGGCGTGCTGCATGCCGTTGGCCTCGTAGCAGCGTATGGCGGCGACATTGTCGGGAAAGACGACGAGTGAGACCTGCCGGACCATCAGATCCTGAAACGCGCGGCACAGCAGGGCATGCACAAACCGATGTCCGATCTTCCGGCCGCGCACCTGCGGAGACGCGAGCAGGTGCCCGATCCAGAGGTGATCGCGCTCGCCGGGCATCTCATTCAGTTCCGCGTATCCGACGGGGGCCGCGCTCGCGGCATCCCACAGCAACATGCGGCTGGATCGATCACGCGCCCAGGCCATCACCTTTGCCGGCGTCAGTGGCGGCCGAGTGCGCGGCGCGAGCCAGAGCAACTCGCGATCTGATCGAACCCACAACGCGATCGTCGACGCGAAAAGCGAATCAAAATCGCACAGGCACAGCGACATCGGCCGCGCCGCGCGACTTGCGCGGCCGCGCCGCGCCGCGCGGTCGGCCTTGCGATCCGGCGCGCGGGAAGACTCGGATGGACGGGGTTGAATCATGCGCGGCCTTCGTCAGATTCGTCGATCAGCGTGTGTCCCAGCTTGTCGCGCTTGGTTCGAAGATAGCGCCGATTGTCCGGATTCGACGGCACCTGCAGCGGCAACTGATCGACGACATCCAGACCGTATACCTGCAATCGACTGACTTTCTTCGGATTGTTCGTGAGGATGCGAATGCGCCGGATGCCCAGATCGCGCAGCATCTGCGCGCCGATGCCGTAATCGCGCTTGTCCGCGGGAAAGCCGAGCCGCTCGTTCGCCTCGACCGTGTCCAGACCTTCATCCTGTAGTCGATAGGCGTGCAGCTTGTTGAGCAGACCGATGCCGCGGCCCTCCTGCCGCAGATAGAGAATAACGCCCTCGCCCGCGGCGCTGATCGCCGCCATGGCCTGATCGAGCTGCGCGCCGCAGTCGCATCGCGCCGAGCCGAAGACGTCGCCCGTGAGGCACTGAGAGTGCGCCCGAACCATGACGGGATGGTCGACCTCGACCGGTTCGCCTTCAGCGCCGATCCGCCCGATATCGCCCATGCACAGTGCGACATGCGGCTCGGCATCCGTGACGGACTGAAAGGCGTGCAGCATCCACGAACCGTAGCTGTTCTTCAGCGGGATCGATTCGATCCGAACCACCGAGCGCTCGCGCTGCAGGCGATATTCAATCAGCGACTCGATCGTGCAGATCTTCAAACCATGCTCGCGCGCGAACTTCAGCAGATCGTCCAGCCGGGCAACGTCGCCGTCTTCGCGCAGGATTTCGATGATGACGCCCGCCGGCTTCAGGCCGGCGAGACGCGCCAGATCGATGCTCGCTTCGGTGTGGCCGGCGCGAACAAGCACGCCGCCGGGTCTGCCCTTGAGCGGGCTGATGTGGCCGGGACGATCGAAGTCGCTCGGCTTGGCATCATCGGCGAGGCAGCGCTTGATCGTGGCGCAGCGCTCGGCGGCCGAAACGCCCGTGGTGATGCCGAAGCGGGCCTTGGCGTCGATGGAGATGGTGAACGCCGTGCCGTGCTGTGTCGTGTTTTCCGCGGCCTGCGGATAGAGATGCAGTTGTTCGCACGTCTCAGTCGTCAGCGAGAGACAGAGCTTCCCGGCCGCCTTGCGAATCATGAAGTTGATCATGTCCGGCGTGACGAGATCGGCGGCGCAGACGAGATCACCTTCATTTTCGCGATCGGCATCGTCAACGAGTATGACGAAGCGACCGGCCTTGATCTCCTCGATGATCTCGGGAATGGGGCTGAACGGTTCGGACATGGCGGTCATGCGGTCTTGCTCCGAATGGATGCGTCGCGAGCGGCTCGAATACCGAGCACCAGATAATCCAACATCGCCGCGACGGTCAGGGCCGATGCCGCCCACCAGAGCAGCCGGGGCAGCGGCTCGATGCCCGGCGGCAAATCAGGCCACAATAGCATAGCGAAAACCATCGCCAATTGCCCGGTCGTCGCGCACTTGCCGATCATGCGGGCTTGCAATCGCACGCTGATCGAAGCAAGCCGCGCCGCCAATACGCCGATGACGACGAAAACGTCCTTCCCGATGATGATGCCCGCGACCCAGCCCGGCAGCCGCAGCGTTTGCACCGTATCCGCCTCGTCACCGGCCGTTTGAATGCCGCTGAACCAGAGGATGAACACGGCCGCCGTGACGAGTAGCTTGTCGGCAACGGGATCGAGGATACGTCCGAGAACCGATTCCTGTTTGAGCCGTCGGGCGAGATACCCATCGAAAAAGTCGCTGAGCGCCATGACGGCGAAGATTCCCAGCGTCAGCCACCGCAGCGTGTTGCCGGTCGATCGGGTCACGAGGATGAGGCAGATCACGAACGGCAGGACCAGAATGATCCGACCGATGGTGATGCGATTCGGCCAGCCCATGCCGCTTGTGCCCAAGAATGCGATCCTCCGGCGGTCCGTTTGGATCAGCCGGAGCCATCGTAAGCCTTGGCCCCATCGATAACAACGACGAAATGGCCGATTGACGAGTTTGCAAATCGGGGAATCCGTCACCGGTCCGGCTTTGTGACGACGAATCGGAAGGACTATACTGCAAGGTTTGCGATGACCTTGAGGATAAGCGTTGTCGTAGACGCCATGCCGTATGCCGTGTGTCGATTCGTTTGCCGCTTCGTGGATAGGTGGTGCGAATCGGCGGACGCGTCGTTGACACCACGACGGCGGCGCGGCGCTCAAGTGCCAAGGAAACAGGATCAAACCGTGAAAAACCTAATGCCCGAACCCTCGGCCGGTGAACCCGCGCTGAGTCAGGAAGAACGAACCATCCGCGACGCGGCGATTCAGGAGTTTGTCGATCGTTTCGCAAGCGGTCCCGACACCGATTTGTACGCCAACATGATAAAAACGGTCTGCCGCCTCTCGCGCGACGGCACCAGCCGTGCCGAAGTGAAGCTTGTCGATAAGGCGCTGGCCGAATTGCGATATGCCTTCAAGACCTTCGCGCCGTACGAACACATTCCCAAGGTCTCGATTTTCGGGTCCAGCCGCACGCCTGAGAACCACCCCGACTATTTGCAGGCCGTCAAGTTCGCCGAGCGCATGCGCGAACGAAACTGGATGGTCATCACGGGCGCGGGCGACGGTATCATGAAGGCCGGCCACGGCGGCGCCGGCGCGGAGGCCAGCTTCGGCGTTGCCATTCGTCTGCCCTTCGAGCAGCGCACGAACACGATCATCGAGGGCGATCAGAAGTTAGTGAACTTCAAGTACTTTTTCACGCGCAAGCTGATGTTCACGAAGGAGGCCAAGGCTGTCGCGCTGTTTCCCGGCGGATTCGGCACGCAGGACGAGGGCTTCGAGGTGCTCACGCTGGTGCAGACCGGCAAGGCGGCGCTCGTGCCGATCGTCATGATCGACGCGCCCGGCGGCACCTATTGGCAGCACTGGCGCACTTACGTGAAGGCCGAGCTGCTTCACACCGGCATGATCAGCCCGGAAGACATGCATCTCATCAAGCTGACCGATAACGTGGACGATGCGGTCGAGGATATTCTCACGTTCTATCGCCGATTCCACTCCTATCGTTATGTGCGGGACCGGATGGTCATGCGGCTGAACTCGACGCTGCCGCCGGGCGCGATGGAGCACATCCAGCGCGAATTCGCGGGAATCGTGGACGACGGTGTGATTGAGTCCGGCGGCCCGCTGCCCGAAGAAGATGGTGAATGGCCTGAGAAGCCCCGGCTGATTTTCCGTTTTAATCGGCGCTCGCACGGTCGTTTGCGCCAGATGGTCGACTATATCAATCGCGTCGATATGCCCGCCGGCGAGCGCGCCTGATCACGTGGTTGAAGCGAATGCGTGGAAAGTGACATGATTCGCAAGACGTTGCTTGTCATCCTGCTGGTGTCACCGTCGATGGCAACGGCCATCGTGACGAAGCTCAACGCGCAGCCGCGCCGTTTTGCCGAGGTTGTGCCCGGCAAGATCTATCGCGGCGGGCGGCCGACGGCGGACCAGATTACGTCACTTCATCGGGAAAAGAATATCCGTGCAATCGTCAGCCTGCTCGAGGAAAAGAGCACGCCGGAAGAAAAAGCCCGCATGAAAGCGGCGCGCGAGTGCCGCATTCAGGTGCTGCGGTTTCCCATGCGCGGCGACGGCACGAGCGAATTCGACGTGCTCGATCGAGCCGCCGACGCGATCAACGACGAAAATTATCAGCCATTGTTCTTTCACTGCGCCGCCGGCAAGCAGCGATCGAATGCCGTGCAGGCCGCATGGCGCATGAAGCACTGCGGCTGGACGCTCGTCGACGCGCTGCGCGAACTGGAAGAAAAGCACGGCCTCGAACCCGATGGCGATGAAAGCAAGCTGGTCGACCATATCACCGCCTATGCGGCATGGCTCGAGGCGAGTAACGGCCGCGGCGCCGCCATGCCAGCGACATCACCGCGCCGGCCCATGTAGAAAGGCTCTTCGGCGCGCGCGTCGCGCGGCCGTTTGCGAAAAGAACAACACCTCCGTCGATCGTCTCCGCTCTCACACATGCTCATTCTCATGAACAAGAACGCCACGAAGGACCAGATCGCGGCCGTCTGCCGCCGCGTCGAAGAGATCGGCCTGGCGCCGCACGAGATACCCGGCTCGACGCGCGTGGCGATTGCCGTCACCGGCAACGATCGGCCGATTTCGCCGGAACGATTCATCGGCATGGCGGGCGTGATCGAGTGCGTTCCGGTCTCGAATGCACACAAGCTCGTCAGCCGCGAGGCGCGGCCGGAATCGACCGTGGTGCGCGTCGGCGATGTTTCGATCGGCGACGGACGATTGCAGATCATCGCCGGACCGTGCGCCGTCGAATCGCGCGATCAGATTTTCCGCACGGCCGAAGTCGTGGCAAGGAGCGGGGCGAAGCTGCTTCGCGGGGGGGCGTTCAAGCCGCGCTCGTCGCCTTATGCCTTTCAGGGTTTGAAGCAGGAAGGCCTGCGACTGCTGGAGGAAGTGCGCGATCGTTTCGGTCTTGGCATCGTGACGGAAGTGAAGGATGTGGAGTCATTGCCCGAGGTGGCAGCCGTCGCCGACATGCTGCAGATCGGCGCGCGCAACATGCAGAACTTTTCGCTATTGGAGGCCTGCGGTCGCTTGCGAAAGCCGGTGCTGCTGAAGCGCGGCAGTGGCGCGCGGCTGAGCGAGTTGCTGATGGCGGCGGAGTATCTGCTGTCGTTCGGCAATTTCGAAGTCGTGCTGTGCGAGCGGGGAATACGCACCTTCGAGACCATGACGCGCAACACGTTCGACATCTCGGCGATCCCGATGATCAAGCGGCATACGCATTTGCCGGTCGTGGCCGATCCCTCACACGGCGTGGGCATCGCGTGGGCGGTGCCGGCCATGGCCCGCGCGGCCGTGGTGGCCGGCGCGGATGCGGTGATGATCGAGGTGCATCCGCATCCGGATCAGGCGCTGTCCGACGGACGACAGTCGCTGACGTTTGAGGCGTACGAAAGTCTCGTGCGGCAGTTGACCGAACTGGCCGGGTGGCGCGAGCGGGCAGTCGAAGGCGAGTCATAAGCGCTCGATGGGGATGGGAGTCGAATCATGGCGGATGCGTCGGCAACGGTGAGTGATCTGAAGCAGCGCGTCGAGCATTTCGTCAAGGAGCGCGACTGGTCGCAGTTTCACACGCCGAAGAATCTCTCCATGTCGATCGCCATCGAGGCGGCCGAACTGATGGAACACTTCCAATGGCTCGATGCGCGGGGAACCGCCGGCGTCCGCGAGGATGCCGCGGCGATGCAGGAGGTGCGCGACGAACTGGCCGACATCCTCTGCTACGTCATATCGTTTGCGAATGCGCTGGCGATCGACCTGGACGACGCGCTGCGTGAGAAGCTCGTCAAAAGCGCGCAAAAATATCCCGCCGAACGATTCCGCGGTCGATTCAAGTAACACGTTGGATTGAAGACGTCAGCCTACTTGTCTACGGCGCGGGAATCACGCGATTGAGCAGCTTGATGTCGTTTTGCGCGCCGAACGGAAACACCGACGGGCTGAGCGGCGCGGTTTTGAACGTCTGGTTCGCCAGCAGCGTGCTGGCCGATCCGGTGTTGTCCATCAGCGCCGTCACGTCGGCCACGTGGTTCAATCCGAGCAGATGACCGGCCTCGTGAGCCGCCACGTTGCCGATGGCGACGCCGATGCCGTTGACCGTCGGCTGTTCCGCGAAGGGGTCGTCAAACTGCTTCGTAAAGACGATGCCGTCGTCGCAGCGATCCCGATTGCCGGTGTCGACGGAATCGGCGACACCGAACTTCGTGCTGCTGAATCCGCCGAAGTGGATCGTGCTGAATGTGCCCTCCACGAGCATTGGATTTTCATCGGTGGTGACAATGACGATGCCGGTGCCGGCGAAGTTAGACTTCACGGTGTTGGTGATCGTCTCTTTGATCTCGGCGGTCTTGCCGGCATAGGCGTCGTCGATATCGGCGGCGTCGAAGGGATCGAGCAGAAACGTCCCCTCGCCGACGATCGTGGCGTTGCCGCCGGCGAAGTTGAGCAGAAGCGTCTGAATGGGCGGCGTCGGAACGCCGGCGCCGCGCACGATTTCGATGTTCGCCACGTAGGCGCCGCCTTGCGCGGCCTGAAAGAACTTGGTGATCGCCAGGTAGTACCGATCGCCGGCATCGACGACGACGTCATCAATGGCGGAGTTGAAGTTGCTCGATGCAAAGTCCACATCGTCGTTGATGGCGAAAACCTCGCGATCCGCGTCGAACACGCCGATGGTCGGGTCGAGCGCGCTCCCCGTGTCGGCGTCGACCGTGATGCGAATGCGATCGCCGACGCTCATCGGACCCAGATCGTACACATCGACCCGGCTGCCCGTGATCGTGTTGCGCAGTACGGCGCGCTCGTTCGCGTCGTAGGTGATGAGGCGTGCCGAAGCGAACGACGTGCCCGGCGTGTTCGGCGGCGGCACGATCGGAATGTTGATCCCGTCGCACGTTGTGCCGATCGACGACAGGGCGCCCATCGCGACGATCGCTGATAGCGTGAGAGCGCGGCTGATCGAATAAGCTCGTTTCGTATTCATGCGTTCATCCGAAAAAGAATATGCGACGATCGGCTCGATGCGACATCACGCTGACGCCTGATGCGCGTTTGTTCGATTCTAAAACAGGACCGCCCCTTATTCGACCGTCACGCTCTTGGCGAGATTGCGCGGTTTATCGACGTCGCAGCCGCGAAGCACCGCCGCGTGATACGCCAGCAACTGGAGCGGAACGATTGAGACGATCGGCTGAAGCGGCTCCGGCACGTCGGGCACGTAGAACACATGCTCGGCCAGGTTGCGAATTTCCTCATCGCCTTCCGTCGCGACGGCGATGACGCGGCCCTTCCGCGCGCGAACTTCTTCGATGTTGCTCACCACTTTGTCGTACTGGCTGCTGCGCGTCGCGATAAAGACGACCGGCATGTCCTTGGTGATCAGCGCGATCGGACCGTGCTTCATCTCGGCCGAGGGCATGCCTTCGGCGTGGATGTACGAGATTTCCTTCAGCTTCAGCGCGCCTTCCAGTGCCGTGGGATAGTTGTAGCCGCGGCCGAGATAGAGCCAGTTTTCGGCATCCTTGTAACGATCGGCCACTTCGCGAATCTCGTCGCACTGCGCCGTGATGCTACGAATCTTGTCGGGCAGCAAGGCCAGAGCATCGAGATAGAACTGAAGCATGTTCTGCGACAGATGCCGGCGCCGGCCGAGATAAAGAGCCATCATCGTCAGCACAAGCACCTGGCCGATGTAGGCCTTCGTGCTGGCGACGCCGATTTCGGGGCCGACGTGCAGATAGACCCCGGCGTCGGTCTCGCGGGCGATGGTCGAGCCGACGGCATTGACGATGCCCAGCACCGTTGCCCCCTTGTCCTTGGCCTCGCGGAGTGCCGCAAGTGTGTCAGCCGTCTCGCCCGACTGGCTCATGGCGATGAGCACGGTGCCGTGATCGATGATCGGATTGCGATAGCGAAATTCCGACGCGTATTCCACTTCTGTCGGAATGCGGGCCAGCTCCTCAAACAGATACTCGCCGACCAGTCCGGCGTGCCACGCCGTTCCGCAGCCGGTGATGACGATGCGCTGAGTGCGTACCAGTTCGCGGGCATAGTTCGCGATGCCGCCGAGATGAATGCGCCCGTCGGCCAGATTGACGCGCCCGCGCATGCAGTCGGCGATGGCGCCGGGCTGCTCCATGATCTCCTTGAGCATGAAGTGCTCGTGGCTGCCGAGTTCGATGTCCTCAAGCGTAAGCTCAAGCTCCTGCACCTCTTTCGTGACGGGCATGGCATCGAGCGTTGTCGTGCGGAAGCCGTCTTCCCAGACGACGGCCATCTCGCCGTCGGACAGATAAATGACCTGCGTGGTGTGCTGAACGATGGCCGCCGCATCCGACGCGACGACATATTCGTTGTCGCCGACGCCGATGATGAGCGGGCTGCCCTTGCGGGCGGCGACGATCTTGCCCGGCTCGTCCGAGCAGATCACGGCGAGGCCGTAGGTGCCGCGAACGTCGCGAAGCGCCGTGCGAACGGCCGTCTCGATGTCGCCGCTGTAGAAATGCCCGATAAGCTGGACGAGCACTTCGGTATCGGTCTCGCTTCGGAACTCAACGCCGCGATGCTCCAGATACGTTCGCAGCGACTGATAATTCTCAATGATGCCGTTATGGACAAGGGCGATGCGGCCGGAGGCATCGAGATGAGGATGGGCGTTCTCGTCGGTGGGCGCGCCGTGGGTGGCCCAGCGCGTGTGGGCCATGCCGCAGGTGCCCTTGAACTGCTCGGTGTTGATGCGCTTTTCCAGCACGGAAATGCGCCCGGCCGACTTCTGCACGAAGATTCGCCCGCTTCGCTGCATGGCGATGCCGGCCGAGTCGTATCCACGATATTCAAGGCGTTTGAGGCCTTCGATCAGCAGGGCCTGCGCCTCGCGAAAGCCCGTATAAGCCACGATTCCGCACATGCCGGGGTACTCCTCTCAAGACCGATGAAGGACATCGCGCGTACCGCTTCGCGCAAAAAACGCGCGATGCGACCGTTAGCCCTCATCCTCATCGGCCATCCTGTCGGATCGGAAAAGTACCGGGGCCTACCAGACACCGGCTTTCCGCTTCACCATCTTACGCCGGACCACCGGCGAATGGTTCTTGCCGATTCATGAAGGATGGGGTCGCCCCAGGGAATCGGCTGCCTTGCGACGGGAAATCGTTCCGTCGCAGGCCGACAATTCTACCGCGAGTGACTTCGTCGGCAAAACGTGGAATCGTCGCACAGAGAATGGGGCGCAACGATAAACGGTCGTATTGTCGTTTTGAGCGGCTTCGGATAGCTTGTCGTCATTATTATCAGCGCCTGTAGCTCAATTGGACAGAGCATCGGTCTTCGGAACCGAGGGTTGGGGGTTCGAGTCCCTCCGGGCGCGATCGGCCTGAATCATGCGGCTAATTCCGTCCCGCCCCGGAAATACGGCACCATTTTCCGCGTTACTCCCATAGAATAGTGTAAGTCATGTGCCAATTGGATCGCCGCTCGCGTGTGCGAACAAGCGTTTTCGCGCCGCACTTGTGTTCACGTCGCAGAGGGTGTCAGCGATGTCGTCAGTCCTCATCTCTGCATTTGTCGTGGCGCTGACCGGCGCGGAGCCGGCGGCCGCCAAGCCGTCCGCTCCCGATCCGCTCGTGTCGTCGAAGGCCTGGTCGGAGAAACATGCCGCACATCTTCTGCGCCGCGCCGGTTTCGGCGGAACGCCCGAGCAGATCAGCTATCTCGTGCGGCTCGGCCGTGCCGACGCCGTTCGCTATCTGGTCGACTACGAGAGCATCACCGCCGATCCCGTCGAGACGAACAAGCAGCCCTACGAGCCGCGCCGACCGCGCGACTTGTTCGGTCTCAACAAGGAAGAGCGCCAGCGCCTCATCGCACAGCAACGTCGCAACGATCGCGCCCTGTTTGAGGAGGCCGTCGGCTGGTGGCTCGAGACGATGGTCACCTCGCCTCGCCCGCTGGAGGAGAAGCTGGTTCTCTTCTGGCACGGCCACTTCACGAGCGGCTATCGCGAGGTGAAATCCAGCCACGCCATGTTGGGGCAGAACGAACTGCTGCGTCGCCATGCCTCGGGCAACTTTCGAGAGTTTCTATTGGCGATCACGGAAGATCCGGCGATGGTGCTCTATCTGAATACGCAGCAGAATCGTCGCGGCAGCCCCAACGAAAACTACGCGCGCGAATTGCTCGAACTGTTTACGATGGGCGCGGGAAATTACACCGAGTCCGACATCAAGGAAGCCGCCCGCGCCTTCACGGGCATCATGGTTGATATTGAGACCGGCGAGACTGTGTTTCGTCCGCGCCAGCATGATGCCGGCGAGAAGACCTTCCTCGGCCGCACCGGCGCGTTCAAGCCGGCCGACATCATCGACATTATTCTCAAACAGGATGCCACGGCTCGCCATATGGCGCGGCGCTTCTGGCGATTCTTCGCCTATGACGAACCAGACGAGGCGATCGTCAACGCCCTTGCGGCCGTACTGCGCGACGGCGGCTACGAATTCAAGCCGATGCTCAGAGCCATGTTCATGAGCGACGCCTTCTATTCGAAGCGGGCCATGTTCACGAACATCAAGAGTCCCGTCGAATTGCTCGTCGGCACCATGCGGGCGCTGGAGATCGCACCAGGCGACACGCTCTCGCTCAACGCCGGCCTGCGAATGATGGGGCAGTCGCTCATGCAGCCGCCGAACGTCAAAGGCTGGGACGGCGGCGTGACGTGGATCACCGCGAGCACGCTCTATAACCGCTACAACGTTCTCGGCTCACTCGTCGCCGGCAACGACGACGATCAGTCGCGGCGACGCCGACAGCAGCGCATCGCCTCGATGCGCGAGAGCCTCGGCGGAGAATCCTTCCTCACCGACGCCAGGACCGCCCGTACTCAGCCGCCGTATGACCCTCGGCCGCACCTCAAGAAGCACCGGCTTACGACGCTGGAAAAGATCGTCGATCACTATGCGAAGCGCCTGCTTCAGCGGCCTCTTAAGCCGGACAAGCGCAAGTTGCTGATCGAGACGGCGCGACCCATCTATCGCCCCGGCGATATCGATTCGGAGCAAAACGCCGCGATGATTCGCGGATTGATTCACTTGATCGTGAGCATGCCGGAGTACCAGTTGTCGTAGCCTTCGCGTGCCTGACGCGCGGCCGCGCACCGCATGGTGGAAAACTAACGAAGAAGAGGTCGATGATGTCGTCTGAGAATGTCTACACGCGGCGGGAAATGCTGAACCGGGGCTTGGCGCTCGTGTCCGCCGCCGCGACTGTCCCTTGCTTTCTGGATCGCACGGCACTGGCCATCGCCGAACCGTGGGACCGGCCGCGCGTGAAGAGCAAACCGGGCGCAAACGATGATCGCGTGCTCGTTGTGGTTCAACTCGCGGGCGGCAATGACGGGCTTAACACCATCATTCCAGTTCGCAACGATCGCTACTACCAGGCGCGCCCGCGCATCGCGGTGGCGGCGGATGAGACACTGGCGATCAACGACGAACTGGCTTTTCCCAAATATGCCGAGGGCTTCAAGCAGTTGTACGACGACGGACTGCTCGCGATCGTGCAGGGCGTGGGCTATCCCAATCCGAATCGTTCGCATTTCGTCGCGACAGACATCTGGTCCACGGCAGATCCGGAGGAGCGCATGCACAGCGGCTGGATCGGGCGCTATTTCGATTGCACCTGTTCGGGCACGCAGCGGCCGAATCCGCGAAGCGGCATCGCATTGACGCAGGAATCGCCGCTGGCGATGCAGGGCGAAAAGTTCGCCCCCGTCAGCTTCGCCAGCCCGGACGAACTGACGTGGCGCGGTCCGGCGGCGGGCGGGCGCGGGACGGAGACGTTCATCAAGCTGAACGGCGGCGGCAAAAAGGCGCGGGTGAACCGACCGCCCGAATCGCCGACCAACGAAGTCAGCGCACTGGCGTATCTTGAACGCATGGCCATGGACGCGCGGGCGTCGGCGGACGAGATACAACGGGCCACGGGAACCGGCGGCGGCGGACGGCGCGGCAACAGACCGCGCGGCGGCGGGCGCGGCGGGCAACTCGCGATGCAACTCGAGATGGTCCGGCGCATGATCGCCGCCGGATTGGAGACCAAGGTCTATTATGTCTCGATGGGCGGTTTCGACACGCACGCCAATCAGGCCAATCCGCATCAGAATCTCATCACCCAGCTCGGCGAGGCGTTGAACGATTTCGCGACGAACCTGCGCGAAGACAAGCTGCTGGACCGTGTCACCGTCATGACATTTTCAGAGTTCGGCCGCCGCGTCGCGGAGAACGGCTCCAGCGGTACGGACCATGGCGCGGCCGCGCCGCTGTTTGTCATCGGCAGCGCGGTGCGCAGCGGCGTGCTGGGCGAACATCCGAGCCTCGAACCGGAGAAGCTCGATCGCGGCGATCTTCAGTGGCACACGGATTTCCGCTCGGTGTACGCCGCCGTTCTCGAAGACTGGCTCAAGATTGACGCGAAGCGCATTCTAGGATCGGCGCATGAGAAGCTTCGGCTGTTTCGCTAATGTCGAATCGTGAACGGCCTGAAGTGCGATGCGCGCAGCCAAAGAAAAGCATCATGCGGTCGGTTTGTCTTCAAGCGGTCGCAGCAGTTCGCCGTGCATTTGCGGCGCGCCCGCAAGCATGGGTATGTCCTCACCGCGATAGCCGGTTAAATCCATCGGCCACAGCGGCGCGCCATTCGGACTTGTCATCACACCGCCCGCCTCTTCGATCAGCACGGCGCCGGCCGCGATATCCCATAGCTTGCACTCGGGCGAAAAGGCGGCGTCGGCATAGCCCGCCGCCACCCACGCCAGATGCAGGCACAGAGACCCCAGATTTCGAAACAGATACCGGCTCATCCACGCGGTTACCTGCGGCGGCATCCTCTGCCGCCGGAACGACGAGATGAGCACGACGCTGTCAGCCGACGCGGCTCGACTGTTTACGCTGATCGGCTTGCCGTCACAATTCGCGCCCTGTCCTCGCGCCGCGGCGTAGGTCCGCCCGGTCGATGCGTCGAACACCGCGCCGACCAGCGGTACGCCGTAATGCAGCACCGCCACGGACGTGGCGTACATGTGCGAGCCGCGCGCGAAGTTCCGCGTGCCGTCGATCGGATCGACGATCCAGCAATATTCGGCATCGGCCACGACGGCGTGCGCCGAAGGCCGCGCGACGGTCTCCTCGACAAGGATGGCGTGGGAAGGATGGCGTGCGGCGATGATATCGAGAATAACGGCCTGCACGCGGTGATCGGCTTCGGTGACGGGCGTGTCGTCGGCTTTTCGATCGACCGCGACGCTGCCGAGCAGGGATTGCGCCGCGCGTCCGCCCATCTGCACGAGTTCGACGGCATCGTGCGCGAGACTGAGAAGGTGCGGGTTCGCTTCCATGAAGCGCTCATTCTGATGACGAACACAGCGTCTGACAAGCGTGATCGGAATCATGCCATCGGAATCGCGAGATCATCACGGCATCATCCGTGCACCAAGCGCCTGCAAGTGCAAATCAGAGCGGTAATCAGAGCCGAGCCCGCAAGGGAGCGGTGGCGCTCCATTCGAGTCTGGAGCGAAAGCGATACGTAAGATGCCGTGCGCGCGGCACACCTCTGAGAGCGGGCGTTTCCGGCTCGAATGCCGTCAGATGCAGCCGCCGCTCGCCGTTTCCGACGGCGGACGCAGCACCGTGATACGATTCTTCCCGCCGGCCTTCGCGAGATAGAGCGCCTCGTCGGCGAGCTGCACGAGTTGAATCGGCTCCGCCGGCTGATCGGCGGCGCGGCTCGCCAGCCCGATGGACAGTGACGAAATGCTCGCTTCGGGAAGCTGACTGGACAGTTCCTTGCGGAACAGATCGATGATGCGTTCGGCCGAGGCCTGCGCATCCTCGGGAGCGGTCTGAGGCATGAGCACGATGAATTCGTCGCCGCCATAGCGCACGGCGGCATCGGACTCGCGGATGGATTCGAGAATGACGCGCGCCGTCATCTTGAGCAGATCGTCTCCGATCTGATGGCCGAGCGAGTCGTTCACGCGCTTGAAGTTGTCCAGATCGATCATCATGCACGTGAGTTCAGTCTGGTAGCGCGTCGACTCGGCGAAGAGCTGGTTCAGTAAATCGTTGAAGTGCCGCCGATTGTACAGCCCCGTCAGTGAATCCTTCGCCGCCAGATCGCGGAAGCGCAGATTGGCCTGTTCGAGGGCTTCGGTTCGCTTGCGCACGCGCTCTTCGAGCTCGGTGTTGAGGCCCTTGAGGTTGCGGTGGGTGGTCTCAAGTGCGTCGGCCATGCCATTAAAAGCCGCCGCCAGGTCGCCAATCTCGTCGCCGCGTCGAATGTGGACCCGCGTGTCGTGTCGGCCCTCGGCGAAGCTGCTCGCCGCGTCGCGCAGCTTATTGAGCGGCCCGACCAGATTGCGCACGACTTCATAGCCGACCGGAACCATGAGCAGCGTGATGCCGATTGCCAGCCCGATGGTTGTAT
>CAZRFP010000017.1:0-38018 GCA_964599535.1 uncultured Planctomycetaceae bacterium | reverse complement strand
AACCTACTACGTGGGTGGTCGCGGCATCGGTGTGACCGGTGCGGGCCGATGGACACTCACCGGCTCGACGCTGACGCCGATGAATGTCGGCGGCAGCGGCGGCGTCGGCATGTCCGCGAACGGTCAATTCCTGATCGGCACGCTCCCCAACAACGGCACGATCACCGGCACCAGCGTCGCCACCGTGAATCCGGCGTGGAGCATTCCGCCCGCCGAAGCTTTCACCACCGTCACGTTGCCCGCCGGCAATACGATTGCAGCGCGATACAACGTCGCAACGGCAACATGGGAGCCGATCCCCGGGATCCCGAACAACGCACACAGTCAGTCCTACGGCTGTTTCGGCTCAGGTGACAGCGGCAACGTTCACAACCCGCTCGGCATCTCGGCAAACGGGCGATTCATTGTCGGGCAGAGTTATATCTCGACCTACAACAACACCGGCACCGCCATCACCGCGACCAGCAACTTTCGCTTCCGGGGCTGGGTGTATGACGCAGATACGGCCGAGATGCGCGTGCTGCCGACGCCCTTCCGGCTCGCCTCACCTATCCAGCGCCGTCGCGACGGCACAGCATGGGCTGTCAGCGACGATGGTACCGTCATTCTCGGCGCGCAGGAACATAACGTTTCAGCGACTTCAACCAATCCGAATCCTGACGGCGGCCGGCCGGCCATCTGGCGATGGGACGAGGATGCCAACGATTACGTCATGACTTATCTGCCGAACGGCGTGAATGGGAGCGGCTTTCCGTATGTGTATTCGATGGCCCACGGCACGATGCACATGAATGCAGCCGGCACGATCGTTGTTGGAACCGCCGTCAGCGATTTGGGCAGTCTCTACATTGCCAAATGGGAATGGGATGCGGAAACGGAGACATGGAACGACCCGATTGAGATCGGCACAGCTCTCGCGGTTCCGGCAAGCTGGCTGCCGCTGAGCGTCACAAGCTGTGGCGTGCCGCCTTCGATCTCGGCTTCGGGCATGAGCGCAGATGGCAACACCATTATCGGCACGGCGCGCTACAGCACGTGCGGCAGCTTTATGTCGGGTGGCTGGATTTGGCACAGCAGCGACAACCTCATCAAGGACTGGTACGACTATCAGGTCTCCGAGGGGACGCCGGGAATCGTCGAAGCCTATGGTCCGTTTGAAGACAACGATGGCAACCCGTTGACCGGCCTGCCGAAGCTCGGATTTCCGTCTGGCATTTCACCTGATGGAAACGCGATCGTCGGATTTCAGGGAGGCACCCAGCTCATTCCGGAAGCGACACCGTGGATCGTCATCAATGACGGCGGACCCGCGTGCATCGCGCCCCAAACCGTTCAGCAGCCGAATCCGGCGGAGACGTTTTCGGTGTGCGACTCGTTCATTCTCAGCTCACGGTCCGCCGGCACTCTACCCTTGTCCTTCCAGTGGTATAAGGATGGAAACATGCTGTTCGATGGACCGACCGGATACGGCTCCACCGTTAACGGAGCGACGACGTACCTGCTCCGCATCTTTAACCCCACTCCGGATGATATCGGCGCGTATCACTGCGAGGCGACCGGCAGTTGCGGCACGCCCTCGATTTCGGCGGTCGCCAACGTCGTGACTTCGGTGCCCGCGGCAAGCAATGATCGGTGCGCGGACGCGCAGGTCATTGGCGAAGGCACGAACGTGTTTTCGTGGGCGCCGTGCGGTGCATATTATAATGAGAGCGGGCCTTCGTTCTGCACGCCGGACATCATGGCGGACGTCTGGTTCAGCTATGTTCCTTCCGTTACCGGCGAGGTTCGCATCGAGACATGCGGTGCAAACTTCGACACCGTCATCGACATCTTCGACGAGTGCAACGGGTTCATTCTCGATTGCAACGACAATTACCTCACCGGTCCGTCCACCGGCTGTGCATCAACGCGAAGCCGAATTTCAAATTATCCGGTAGAGGCGGGCGTGCCTGTTTTGATTCGCGTAGCGGCGAAGGGAACTTTCCTCTCCACGACCGCGGTCGGCAACATTTCCATTGTCAATTCGCCGGCGCCGGCGCCGAATGACAACTGCGAGAATGCGTCCGTAGCCTTGCCGGGCGCCAATCCGCTCGACACGACCGAGGCGACGAACGACATGACCGTCACCTGCAACACGTCGCAGTCGCGCGACGTCTGGTTCTCTTATACGCCGTCCGAACCTGGTCTGCTGTCGCTGAACACCTGCGGCACTTCCTGGAACACTGTCTTGAGCATCCATGACGCCCCGTGCGGATTTGATCTGGCTTGCAACGACAACATCCCGTCGCCAGCCCCTGCCGGCTGCACGACGGCCCAGAGCCGAATCCTCAATTTCGAGACTGTGACGGACTACACCTATTACATTCGCGTGGCGGGGAATACGACGACCGCATTCGGAGCCGGAACGTTGAATCTGACGTTCAGCCGACTCGGCGATCTGAATTGCAGCGGCACCGTCGACGGCAATGACATCCTGCACTTTACGCAGGCGCTGTTGGATCCGACCGGCTACGCGGCGGATCACGATGGCTCGCCCTACGCCCCCTGCAGCGCGGTTCTGGCGGACATCAACCAGGACTTCGTCGTTGACTTCCTCGACGTCGAGGGCTTTGTCGATCTGTTGCTGAACCAGTAGTCGGGCAGGCGTGACAATCGGCGAACGGCTGACTCGGACCACGCGATAAATAAATGCCCGACGGTGTGAATCGCGTCGGGTGAAAAATCATGCGGCGTTCATCAGTCCTCAGAGGACTGATGAACGCCGCTTCCATTGTTGGCGCTGGTTGATTCGTGCCGCAGGCGATCCAACTGCGATTCTCGGTTTCCGGCGATGCAGGCATCGGCGTATTCAAGGTCGAGGATGCGCACCTCGCCCGGCGATGTTGCAACTGCGATGCGACGGCCGTCGGCTTGAAATGCCGCCGCGATGATTTCTTCACCGGGGCACACATCGAATATCGCCAGATTTCGGCCGGCCGACAGGCTCCATAATCGAATGGTGCCATCGCTGCTGCACGAGGCGAACACGTCGGGATCGTTCGGCCGAAACTCGATCCCCCAGACGGTCGCGGTGTGGCCCTCCAGCGTGTTGACGCGCTCGCCCGATGCGACGTCGAACACCTCGATCATCGAACTCCATGTTCCGACAAGCAGTTTCGAGCTGTCCGGGCTAAACGCCACGCCCCACGGTGCAGCCAGACAGGACACGCGGCGAATCGGCTTGCCATCGGATGTCCACAGGCGTATGGCCAGTTCCCGGCTTGTTGTCGCCAGTTTCGTTCCATCGGGCGAGAAGCAGGCCGACAGCGCCTGCGTGCCGCCGCTTGGAATCTCCGCAAAAGGCTCCGATTCATCGAGCCGGCCGATGGCAAACTTGGTGTCGCGCCGGGCGTAAGCCCATGTTCGGCGATCGGGACTGAACGCGACGGACTGGTGCGTCACCCAGTCTGCATTCCTGATTTCCGCTTCGCAACGCCCGGTCGCCACATCCCATCGTCGCAGAACATAATCGAGCGAAACGGAAGCAGCCTTCGTGCCGGTCGGGTTCGTGGCCACGGCGCGAAGGCGGATCAGCCCGGTTCGATTCACCGGCTTCGCGTCCTGTGGCACGAAAGTCGCTTTGATTTCGCCGGTCTCAGCGTCGCGCAACTGCAATGAACCGTCGGCCTGCGAAGTGACGAGTGCGCCGTCATTGGGCAGAAAGGCAACGGATCGTCCGGACAAATCGCCGAGGCTCCGCACGGCCGGCGCGGTTCGCGCGTCCCACATGCGAATGTCATTCACATTTGAAAGGATAAGATTCCGTTCGTCGTCAACAAGGTGAATGGAAGTGTACTTGCCCTTCCTTGATCTGATCCTGCGCATCTCGACGATGTCGAAAACGTCGAGCGTGAACCAGCCGCCGCCGTAGAGCATGCGTGAATCCGCCGTGAAGCAGAGCGTTTCGAGCAGGCCGGATGACGGCTGAAGCGTCTGGACCTCGAGCGTATCGAGGTTCCATATTCGCAAGGCGCGGTCGAAGTTGGATCCTGACGACGCCAGCGTTTTTCCGTCCGGTGAAAAAGCGATCGTGGTGACGCGATCGACATGGCCTCGTAGTGTTGCCAGTTTAGCATTGTCCGGCGGCGCGACGGGCGCCTCGCCGCGAGGCGCCTCGGTCGCAATGCCGTGCAGCAGACGTTCCAAATCCCAGAGGACGATGGTTCGATCGGACGACGACGTTGCGATTCTGCGGCCGTCCGGATGCACGCGCAGTCGAAGGATCGACGAACGGTGCGCATTGAATGCGGCGAGGCAAACGCCCGAGGATGTGTCCCACGCGCGGATGACGCCGTCCGCGCCGACTGAAAGCAGCCGCGAACCGCCGGACACGAAGCGCAGCGACGTGGCGATGCGCTGATGCCCCGTCAAGACGCCGGCGCTCCTCCAATCGTTGCAGTTCCAAAGCCGAAGCTTGCCGTCATTGCATGCGGCCGCCAATATCGCACCATCGAGGCTGAAGCAGATTTCACCGACGAAGGCCTCCTGCACATCCAACGCCGCGATCACTCGGCGCTCGATGCGATCCCAGATTTCGATGCGGCTTGAATCGCCGGCCGTCGCGAGCAGCCGCTCATCCGGGCTGAGCGCCGTCGTGCGGATGTGTTCGATTTGCGAATGGTGCGACGATTGAATGGGATAATGCGTATACAACTCGCGCAGCGCCCAGCGCGCGGAGATTGAATCAGGCCGGTGCAGATATTCTTCCCAGATCAGCCGCTCCGCGTCAAGCAGATTGCCGGCCGTCGCCAGCGCTCGGCCGCGTTCGATGTTGCTTTGCGAGATTTCCAGCGCGAGGCGCTCCGCGGTTTCGTTCGCGCGCTCGCTTTCGGCGATGGCCGCGTTTCGGGCATGGATGGATTCGATCGCCAGCCGATGATTGATCCGCGCCTGCGACGAGGCCCAGATCGCGAACGCCGCAAGCAAGACGACGAATCCGGCTGCGAACGAAAGCGCGCCGCGATAGCGTTTCACATTCTTGCGAAGCAGATAGAGCGCCGAATCGCGCTTGGCCTCGATCGGTTCGTCGGCGAGAAATCGTCGAATGTCCGAGGCTAGTTCCGCCGCGGACTGATAACGCCGCTCCTTATCCTTGGCGAGCGCCTTCATGACGATGGCTTCGACATCGCCGGGAATGCGCGTGCCGCGCGTCGTGCCGCGCGACGCTGTGCCGCCGCGCAACGACGCAGGCTCCTGTTCTTCGATGACGCGCACGATCGCCGCCATGCCGTTGCCCGGAAACTCGTAGGGCAGCCGGCCCGCGAGCAGTTGATAAAGCAGCACGCCGACGGCATAGACGTCCGAGCGCGTGTCGACGCGGTGCGGCTCGCCGCGAACCTGCTCGGGGCTCATGTAAGCCGGGGTGCCGATGATCTGGCCGACGTGCGTGCGCCGCGCTGCGCCCGGCGCGTCGGACTCCATCGCCCGCGCCACGCCGAAGTCGAGCAGCTTCGGCTGCGCGCCGAACGCGCGCGTGCCCGATGACGAGCGGACATTCACGGCGACCGTGGAGTCGACGACGAGGATGTTGTCGGGCTTCAGATCGCGGTGGATGATGCCGTTCTGGTGCGCGTGCTGAAGGGCGTCGCAGACGCGGGCGATCAGTTCCAGCCTTTCGGCCACATCGAGCGGACCGTGCGGCGGAGAGGGCGAATCCGCGTATTGCAGCAGATTGCGACCCTGTATGAACTCCATCGTATAGTACGGCATGCGCGAGGGAATCTGCGGATCGATCCCGGTGTCGAATGCCACATCGGCGACACCCGCCTCGAAAATCTGCGCGATGCCCGCGTGCTGAAGCTGGCCGAGCACCTGCGTTTCGTGTTCAAATCGCGCCAGCGCGTCGGGCGAAGCCATGTGCCAGCGCACGACTTTCAGCGCAACCGTGCGGCGCGGGTTTTCCTGCTCGGCCAAATACACCACGCCGAAGCCGCCTTCCCCGAGCTGGCGCACGATGCGATACGCGCCGATTCGGCTCGGCATCGGCATGCCCGGCTTCTGGAATAAATCCTCCCCAAGCCGGCGCACGGCCCTGCCGAACGACGGTTCGAGTTCAACGGCCGGTCGCTCGTCGTGCTTCAACAGGCGCAACACGCGCGCCTTGAGCCGATCATCACCGCTTGCCTGGCGCTCCACGAATTCCGCGCGCTGCTCGGCGGGAAGTTCGCAAGCCGCCCGAAAGAGCGATTCGGCTTTCTGAAATTCCTCAGGATTCATGCCGTGCCCGGATCGGAATCAGTTTTCGGCCAGTTCGCTGGATAGAAACGCCCGCGCCATTCGCCAGTCGGCCTCGATCGTTGATATGGAAACGCCCAAAACATGGGCGATCTCTTCGACCGTCATCCCGCCGAAAAACCGCATCTCAACGACCTGCATCTTTCTCTGGTCGAGACGGCCGAGATTCGTCAACGCCTCGTCCAACTCGATCGTATCAAATGCACCGGTCTCGGATGGCATGATTGACGTTGACAACAGCACCGGACGAACGCCGCCGCCGCGCTTGTCGGCCGCTCGGGCGAGCGCGTGGTTGATCAGCGTGTTTCGCATGGCCCGCGCCGCCAGCGCCATGAAGTGAACCCGGTCGCTCCAGTTCACGTTCGTCTGACCGGCCAGGCGCACATAGACCTCGTTGACTAGCGCCGTCGGTTGAAGCGTATGGTCCGATCGTTCCTGGCGTAGATAAGACGCCGCCAGCGCTCGTAGCTCGTCGTAAACGACCGGGAGAAGCGCATCGACGGCCGCGCGGCCGCCGGTTGCCAGTCCCGTCAGCAGGCGCGAGCAATCCGGAATGGGATGTTGCGAATCCGATCCGTCCACGTAGCTCAGTATACCCGCCGTCGCATTGCATCGACAGGCGTGGCCGGCGGCTTCGCCGGACGCCCCATAAACACATGATGAGACGGAATGTATCAAAGTGTTCCAAGGGTTCGGGGCTGAAATCCTGCATGAGGTTTGTAAGGAACCCGCGCAAGTCGCCGGAGAAGGTGAAGCGCACAGAAAAAATGGAGCACTGCACATGTTTAGATTGTCCAGCTTGAAACTGTCAGTCCTGCTAGTCGCCGCCATGGTCGTCGGCGCAGGATGTGAAACGATGAACCCCGATCCGACGCCGCAGGTTGTCCCCGGCCCTGAAGGACCGGTCGGTCCTAAGGGCGATCCCGGACCGCAAGGCCCGGCGGGCGAGGATGGGGAGCACGGTGTGAACGGCGCAGACGGTGCAGATGGAGTTGACGGCGCCGATGGACAGCTTCGCATCTATGGCAACGGCAGCGCGGGCGAGTTGGTTGTGCCGTCCGGCGCGCAGTCGATTCTTGGCTTCAATGTCGCGACCGACTTCAACTTTCAATTCACGAATATCACCGTGGAAGATGGCGGCATTCTCTACGCGACGTCTGGCGCCGTGATCCGCTGCACCGGTAACTTCGTCAATCATGGCACCGTCATTGTGGCAGGGAACGATGCCAGCCGTGGCGAGGCCAGCGGCTTCGGCGGCGCGAGCGTCGGCGGTTCCTTCGCAGGGCCGGGTGAAATCGGCGACTTCACGGCCGTTCGGGTTGGCGGTATCGGCGGACTTGGAATGCAATCGTTCACGGCGGGGAACTTGTTGAGTCCCGGTCTGATTGGCGGCGGCGGCGGCGGCGGCGCGGGGGGAATCGCGATCGTCGGACCAGCCGGCGGCGGCTCAGTGGTTCTGCTCGCCAAGGGCGCGATCATCAATCATGTGGGGTGCATGATGCTGGCCAACGGCGGGACCAACGGAGGAGGCGCCGGCGGCGGGGCCGGGGGTGTCATTATTATGGCATCCGCAACATCCATCTCCAATGAAGGCACGATTCAGGCCAAGGGAGGCGCGGGCGGTTCCAGCAACGTGCATTCAGGTCCCGGCGGCGGCGGTGGCGGAGGCATCATCCATCTTCTCGCACCGAGCATCGGCCAGGGGGGGATCGATGTCAGCGGCGGCAACGGCGGAACAGCAGGCGCCGCGGGCAGCGTGACACTGAATCCGCACGCCGGCGGTGGCGGCGGCGGAGCCTG
Organism: uncultured Planctomycetaceae bacterium; assembly: GCA_964599535.1. Lineage (GTDB taxonomy): Bacteria > Planctomycetota > Phycisphaerae > UBA1845 > UTPLA1 > JADJRI01. The sequence goes on along the minus strand of CAZRFP010000017.1, from coordinate 29,945 downwards.
CGGCGGCAAGGGCGGTTTCGGCGGGCATGTTCAAATGAACGGCACGCCCAGCCCTGCCGGCAACGGCGATCCGGGCCACTTCTACTTGACGATCACCGATCCCACTTCGCTCTTTTGATGACCTCTCTTGAGATGCCGCGCGTGCATGCACGCGCGGCATCGTCATTTTTACTGCGCCGCACGCACCAAAAAAACTGCGCGTTCGGTCAAGGGTTGTCCTGCCGTTTCCTGCATTCAACCTCGAGAGGACGGCACGCGCCGAACCGAGATCACCAAGTCACTATTCACTAAAAGGAGAACAGCATGAACGCCAAAGCAACATTCATTCGCCTCGCCGCGACAGGCGCGATCTTGTTGATCGCCGCTGTGCAAGCTCACGCGGGAACCGCCATCACCTATCAGGGCAGCCTTTCGGACAACGGCGCGCCGGCCAATGGTCTGTATGACTTCCAGTTTCGACTTTATACCGGCGATTGGCCGCTCGGGTTTGTATCCAGCCCGCCGATCGAGGTCGGCGACGTCGAGGTGATCGACGGCCTGTTTACGGTCAAGATCGACTTCGGCAATCTGAACAACTTCGGCCGCTGGCTCGACATCGGCGTTCGGCCGGGAAACTCATCGGGTAGTTACACGAGCCTGCTGCCGCGCCAGGAGTTGACACCCGCGCCGTCCGCGATCGGGCTGGAGCTTCCCTATAGTGCGACGGATTCTAAGACCGTTCCGCTCTTCACCATGGCGCAAAACGGCACGGGCGGCGCGATGAAGTTGACCTCCGGAGCGGGCCGGGCGCTCGACGCCTCCACCAACGGAACCGGCAGCGCGGTCTACGCACAGACGACCGGCAGCGCCAGCGCCGTCGCCGCCTATGCCACCGGCGGTGGCACCGCAATCTACGGACAGACGACCAACGGCGGAACGGCCGTCTATGGCTACAACCTCGGAACCAGTGGGCGAGCCGGGTTCTTTCGAACCGAGAGCCTCTCGAATGCTTCCGACGTGATCGAAACACAGGCCAATGGCACCGGCCGCGCCGTCAAGGCCAATGCCCGCGCCAACAACGCAGGGTTCTTCGAGAATACCAACGCCTCCAACACATCCAGCACGCTTCGCTCGGAGACCAACGGCGGCGCTTATGCCGTCTGGGGCAAGACGACCGGCTCCGGCGGCGCGGCGAAGTTTGAAGTCGCCAACACATCGAGCAACGCCACGGCCCTGGTCGTGCGCAATGACGGCACCGGACTGGCCGCCAACTTTGAACGCGGCAACGTGAAGGTCAACGGCGAACTCTATGCGACGATCGGAACTGTTGTGAATCGCGCCACGCCAATCGCATTCGGTCGGTTCGACTCATCGGGAAACCTACTGAGCAGCTCCGGCAATGTAACCATTACTTGGCACGCCAATACCGGCACATGGCGAGTGTTCGTTGTCGGCGAAGGAGATCCGGAGAAGTGGGTCATCACGACGACCGTCAACTATTACGAAGCCCACACCGATCTGGAATACGTCGCCAAGCCCTCCCGGCCGTTCAGCGTCGCATTTCAACCCGGGAACGGCATCATCTACATCAAGAGCCAGTGCATGAACGGTTGTCAGGAGTTTCAATCGCCGCATTACATCAACTTCGTGATTCATAAGGGTGTGTAAGTCGTGCGCAGTGCTACCAGCCGCGAGGCGCCGGTATATCGACGCCTCGTGGCTTGGTATTGCGCGTTGCTTATTACCTTGTCTGGACTCGACGACAAAACAGGAGAATCAACCATGAATAAGCTTATACAGCCCTGTCGCGTGCTGTTCCTCGGCTTGTCCGCGATCGCTATCATCGCTGCTGCGGCATCAGCCGATTACGAGATCCCCTGGCGTACGATCGACAGCGGCGGAACGCTCTACTGTGAGGGCGGCCCCTATGCCCTCGCCGGAACCATCGGCCAGCCTGACGCCGGTCCGACGAGCGGCGTCATGGCCGGCGGGCAGTACACACTGACCGGCGGCTTCTGGGTGGGGTCGTCCGATGGCTGCGCCTGTCCCGGCGACATGAACGGCGACGGCGTGAAGAACGGCGCGGATATTCAGGCATTCGTGCTGTGTTATCTGTCCGGCGCGGGTTGTAGCTGTGCGAACGTAGATGGCGCGGCAGGCGTGAACGATGCCGATGTGGCGGCGTTCGTGGCCGAACTGCTGGCGGGAGGCGTTTGTCCGTGATCGACGATCGAACGAGCCGAGGCGCGAGTTGCGAATGCAGCCGCGCCTCGGCCATCGATCATTGCGGCCGGTGTTGTGTGCGGGCGCTCACGGCTTCACTTGAAATACGAGCTTGCGCTGAACGCCGCCGGAGTTGATGCGAACTTCGTACGTCTCGCCTGGCACGAGCGGCGTGGAGCCGTTGGCGCCATTTTGCACATCGCCGCGCGACGTGTCGCCGTACTGAATCGGCGCGTCGATGCCATCTACGAAGTTGGTGATGTCAAACAGTTTGACGAGGTCCGATTCGGTCCCGTTGCCGATCGGCGACGAACCGGAATAGACCGTCACGCGCATAGCGTTGGATCCGCCGAGCGTACTAAACCAGTCCTGTTTCCAGCGAAACGTCGGCGCACTCTTGTCGCCGCTCACGCAGATCGCCGCGGCGTTGGGATGACTGAACGGCATAAACGTCGGATTGGAAATCCAGATTTCTCCCTGCAGAGCGCAGTCTTCGGGGAAGATCCCGAAATGCGAGTTCAGCACATTACCGCGCACATCGCCACGACGGATGCTGAATTTGCCCGTGTCCGAGACGCAGTCATCGTTCACCGGGCGAAGGTTTGCGTAAAACGGCGAGCCTTCGAATGAAACGCCGGCAAGCGGACCCCGAGCAGCTGTAAAGCACAGTCCAAAATCCGCGTAGCCCGGCTTGGTGGCGATTGCGTAGACACTCCGAAAAGCCGGGATATTCATGATCGTATAGATGCCGTCGCTTCCGGATGTGGCCGTGCCCAGCACGTCATCTGTATCTTGGTCATAGACCGTGATCTTCACGCCGGCCAGCGGCTCAAAATAGATACTATCCGCAGCGCCTGTGTCAAAGACGTGCTCCTGCATCTTGCCGTAAATCAGTGTCACGCCGTCGTCATTGTCGTTATCGTTCCCGTCTCGCGAGCATAGTCGCATCATGCTTCTCGGATCGCTGATCAGTGAGAACACATTCTGACCGTCAAAGGAGCAGATCAGCGGCCCGCGCGACGATCCGGTGTCCATCGTAAATCTCCCGTGCATGGTCCCGTCGCCGCTGACGGTCAGGTTGCCGCTGATGTTGGTCACGAAATCCTCGCCGTCCGAACTGACTGTCGACTTGAAGTTAGCAGTAAACGTCAACGAGCCATCAGGATTTTTCATCTCCTCGATGAAACCGTCGGCGAAAAACGTCCTGGGACCGTCCTTCCCTTCCAGATTCGTGATCTCGATGCGTATGTCCTGATCGGTGTCGCCCTCGATCAATCTTATCTGCCCATTTAATACGAAGCCGGGCATCACGCCGCAATCCTCCAGCAGCACCGTTTCGGCGTCGATGACCGTTCGGCTCCCGCCGGCCGGACAGGGTCGCTTTGGCATGGACTGCTCGCGAATTTTCGTCTTCGCGTCGTCTCGATCTTCCAATCGGATGTTCACGATCGACATGGCGAAGCGCTGCGCCGCATCGCCGGCGATCTGTTCGGCCTCCTCGGGCGTCAGTCCGTCCGGCTGGCAGCCCGTGGTTAGCAACATGAGGACGGTACCAATTAAGAGAGTATTCATGCGTTCCATGTGATTCCTCCGAATCTGCACGCCACACGCGCCTGGCGAGTTGGATTTGACCAAACCGATATCGAACCGAGGCGGCTACGGGCCGAAATCGGTCGATGCTCCCGATCGGCCCATGCAAGGCAGGTCCGTTCGCCGGGTTATCGACCTATCCGACGTGAAATACACGCCGGAGCGCGGTTTCTCACATGTCCGGCACGAATCCCCCCACTTTTTTTCACTCATCGGGAACTTTTCACGAAACCTCGCGTCATACGGAACAGGTTCGCCCGCGACCGCGCCTGCGACCGCCGGCCTGCCTTGGACGCCATTCAGAGAGGAAATCGCCATGTACCGATCTCGAACCGCCGTTCCGCTTGCGTTTTTCGTCGCCGTCATCGTTGTTGCCGGGTTGAATCCGGCGGCTGGGCAAAAGGCCTTAGCCAACGGCATCATCATTGCACCGATCCACGACGGGCCGACCGCAACGACCATCGTGCCTGACCGAAGGCGTCCGCATCACCGGCCGATCCTTTCGTGGATGCCGTTTGAAGTTGCATCGCAGAGCGTCGATGTGAAGCTGACGGAGGCCACTGCCGAGACGACGGTCGAGCAGGTCTTTATCAATCGCAGCGGTTCGCAGCAGGAAGGGCAGTATTTCTTCCCGATTGCCGAGGATGCCGGCGTGCGGCGATTCACGATGTGGATGGACGGCAAGGAAGTCGTCGGCGAATTGCTCGATGCCGATCGCGCACGGGCGATCTACGAGTCGATCGTCGCCAAGGCGCGCGATCCCGGGCTGCTTCAGTTCGCCGGGCGCGGGCTGATTCAGGCCAAGGTCTTTCCCATTCCGGCCGGCGGCGAATGCCGCATCCGTCTGCAATACACCGAACCCGTGAAGATCGACGGCGGGCTGGCGGCCTATCGCTTCCCGCTCGGCGCGCCCAGCGCGGGGTTCAAGCCCGTCGCGCAGTTTTCGCTGCGCGTGGCGATTACGACGGATCGCCCGCTCATCAGCGCCTTCAGTCCGACGCATGCGTGCAGTGTGGATCGGCGGAGCGAGAAGGAAGTGGTCCTCGGCTTCGAGAAGCAGCGGCTGGAGCCGGAGAGCGATTTTCAGCTCTTTGCGCAACTCGGCAATGATGCCTTCGGGCTGTCACTTCTGCCGTATCGGCTCGGCGAAGACGAGGGCTTCTTCATGGCGCGGATTTCACCGCGCCTCGCATCGCGCGATGATGCTGTGCTGCCGAAGAACATCATGTTCGTGCTCGATACCTCCGGCAGCATGGCCGACGGCAACAAGATCGCACAGGCCCGCAAGGCGTTGCAGTTCTGCGTGACGAATCTGAATCGGCAGGATCGCTTTAACATCATGTCTTTCGCCACCGAGATTCGCGCGTTTCGGGATTCGTGGAGCCTGGCGGACGACACCTCAAAGAACGCCGCACGCGCTTTCATTGACGAACTCAACGCCGTCGGCGGTACGGACATCAACGGCGCCTTGGCACGCGCGCTGGAGATGCGGCCGTCGGCCGCGGCGGCGAGCGAGGAGGCCTGGCGCAACAATCCGTACTTCGTCGTCTTCATCACCGACGGCGAGCCGACCGTCGGCGTGACCAACCCCGACGAGATCATTAAAAACGTTGCGGCCGCGAACAAAGGCGGCTCGACGCGAATCTTTTCGCTTGGTGTTGGTTATCAGGTCAACACCAAGCTGCTAGACCGACTTTCCGATGACAATGGCGGCGCTCGCGATTATGTGACGCCGTCCGAAGACCTCGAACTGAAGATGTCGGCGTTCTACACCAAGCTCGCCAATCCCGTTCTCGCGGATGTCGCGCTGCAGTTTGAGGGGGTTTCGGTGCATGATCTCTATCCGCGCAAGATGCCCGATCTCTTTGAAGGCGGCGAACTCGTTGTGGTCGGCCGGTACGGCGGTGCGAAGGAGAATGCCCAGATCACGCTTTCGGGCACGGTTCGCGGCGAGAAGCGGTCGTACAACTATGCGTGCGTCTTCCCCGCGCAGGCTGCGCAAAACGACTATCTGCCGCGATTCTGGGCCATGCGCAAGATCGGCTTTTTGCTCGACGAGCTGCGTCTCCACGGTGAGAACATGGAACTCAGGACTGAAGTCATACGGCTCAGCAAGCTCTACGGCATCCTCACGCCGTACACGAGCTATCTCGTTCAGGAAGATGAGCGGATGGCCGTTCGAGAAAGGCGCGCTCCTGCTGGCGGTGGATTCATGCCTGCTCCGGTGCGCGCCGCAATGGATGACAAGGATGACGAATACGCGGATGCGGCTGCCGGCCAAAGCGCCAAAACGGGTCGTAGCGCAACGGTCCAGTCCCGTGGGAATCGCAAACTGCGAGACGCGCCCGCCGAAGGCGCGCAATTGGAGTTCAAACGCTACCGCGAAGACAATCGCGATGCGCAAGGCCGCGAACTCGTCAACTTTGTCGGTCCGAAGACCTTCTACTTCGATGGAGAGCGCTGGGTGGACGCCGGCTATGACGGCAAAGCACCGACGCAGAAGCTGGTGCTGTTCAGTAAGGAATACTACGACACGCTCAAGCAGCATCGGGACTTGGCGGGCTGCTTCGCCCAGGGCGAGCGCGTCATCGTCAGCATCGGTGGAAAGCACTTTGAGACCGTCGTGCCAACGGATGAAAAGGCTGGAGAGAGCGGCGGGTCATCAAAGGGCCGCGGCTAATCAGGGCCGCGCCCGTAAGAAAGCTGTAGGCGTCTCGTCGGAATGAAGGCTGCACATGCGCTCCGGCGAGACGCCGATGCCACCATGAGAGCGTGCTCAGAAGGAATCGGCGGCGTGCCGAGCAAAAAGACCCTCGAATGAACGGCACCGCTTGCCTCATCCAATCTCGTGCATGTGCCCAATTGCTTGCGCTTCGTACTCGGACGAGCATGCCGCTTCATACGAACATGGAGCGCAAGCGATGGGCATACGATAGGTGCGGGACAAGCGTGCGACATCGCGAATGGAAACAGCGATCGACGCACTTGCTATAGAACCCCGATGCACATTTTGAGCACACGCTCGACCGGAGTGGATCGGCCGTCGAACGGCTGCGACTATGGCATCGACCAGGTTCGCCAATCAGGAACATAATGCGGGCCGTTTTCAACGCCCACGCTGCCGATCTTGTGCGCAGTGGAGACCAGCCAGTCGGGTTGAAATCGATAGGCGGCCACATGGCCGTCCGCGTGAACGGCCTGCGTGCGTCCGGAGTGGCGAAACGCTGTCGTTGGGCTTTCATTGATGGACCATCCCGCACCGTCGTAAAGCATCGGCGGATCGAGCAGCGCGGAGTTTCGCGGCTGTGCTCCGCCAAGATCGATCAGCGCGTCGGCGAAAATGAACACGCGCGACGGCTCTTGAATCGTCGTCAACGCGCGCCACGGTCGATGGCCGATCTGAAACGAGAATCCCGGCGTATGCTCCGGCGTTAGGTAATAGCCGTTGTAGCCGTAAGTACTCGTGACGCTCTGTGCCGCGCCCTGCGGTCGATACGATCCCCACGGCTGCTCGGGACATTCATAGACGCTGCCGGGCGCGAGCAGGCTGCGCAAATACGGCCAGACAAATCCGCGCTCGTGATCGACCACGCCGTGTTCGTTGGTTCCCCACCAGTAGATCGGCGGCCCGTCGCCGATGATCTCGAACGACGTGTAGGCCAACGGCAGGGCACGATCGTCGTAATCGCTTGCGTACATAGTGAACGCGCGGCCCAGTTCGCGCTGGCGCGCCGCGCATGCCGCCGCCATGCCCGAGCGCCGGGCACCGCCCATCGCCGGCAGCATCACGGCGACGACCACTGCGATAATCGCGATGACGACGAGCAATTCGAGCAGCGTAAAAGCGCGGCGACAACCGTGCGACATCGGACAAATGCCGCAATCGGTGACGGATGCTCTTGCAGGCTTCCATTGCGCGATGTGCATGCGAATCCTATCCCTCCATCAGATCGTCCACGAAATGCGGTACGTCGAGCAGTGTCAGTTCGCCATCGCCGTCGTAGTCGCCCAATGCGATCTGCGCCGGAGTCGGCGATTCGGCCAACAGGGCGGCGACAAAACACTGCACATCCACGCCGTTGACGACGCCATCGCCGTCCCACACGGAAGCAGTCGAGCAGTAGTCACCCAGCATCGCAATCGCCGACAGGCCGGCCGGTCCGATGGAATAGAGCCGGCCGTGAGCGATGGCCGGGCTGCTGCCGACTCCAGCGCGGTGGTCGATGACAAATCCGGCATCGCCCGGTTGGCGCGACAGATCAAGCATGTAGAGATCGGCATATGCGCCGAAAAAAGCGTTGCCCGCGGGAATCGTGCCGCAATACAACTTGCCGTCCGACAGCACCGGCTGATGGGTCCAGCCGCCGACGATCAGCGCGCCGCTCGTGTCGGTGAAGCTGTCCCACAGCATCACTGCCGACGTGCCGAGGTCCGCGAAGGCCTGCACCTTCGGCACGCTTCCGAATCCCGGAATGCCGGCAGAGACGTAGATGCGATCGCCGTCGATGATGGGGATGGAATTGGTTCTCTCGGTGGCGATGGTCCACATCAGTTCGCCGTCACTGGCGCGGATTTTGACGAGCGTTGAGTTGTTCTGTCCGCCGAAGGCGTCGTAGCTTGCAGCATACACAAAACCGTCTGCAACCGTGACGCCGCCGAAGAACCCCTCGCCGATGCCGATCGACCACCGCCGCCTCTGCGACTCGGGCGCGTTGACATCAAAGGCATAGACCTGCCCGACATCGGGATAGCCCGGCGAATCCGTGCTCGTGACGGATGCCACATAGACGACACCCTCGACGTAGGCCGGTGAGTTGCCGCTCGTGCCGCCCAGCGGCTCGATCCAGACGATCTCACCCGGCTCATACGGATTGTCCGCGGCGTCGTAGGGCGATGTGTTCAGGCAATAAAGCGAGCCACCGGTGCCGGCGCCGTCGAAATCCGTGATGAACGCCCGGCCGAATTCGAGGTCGTCCGCAATCGCGGGGGAGGCGTTGACGATGTTCCGCAAGAGCGGCGTCGCCCATGTGACACCGCCGGATGCCGCGTCGATGGCATGGACCGTGTTGCCCGAGCCGATCAGCACCGTGCCGTGCCGCGCGTCAACCGCGGGCGAAGACCATGAGTTCGAGACGGCCCGGGCGATGGGCGTCTCAAATTCGAGATGGCCGGTTGCGGTGTCAATGCAGACGAGCTTGTTTTGCGAATGCGTCGCGCCCGAATAGACGCGGGCATTGGCATAGACGCGCCCGTTGAAGACGACCGGCGAAGACGGGCCTTCAAAGGCGATCGGCTCGCCGCCGCCGTTTACGCCGCATGTCCATAGCTTCGCCGAAAGATCGCGCGGAGCATTCATCGCCGCCGAGGAGCGGGCCGCGTCCCGGGCGTATTGCAGCCAGTCTTCGGCGAGCGCGGGCGAGGGGACCACCGCCGAGAGTACGACAAACACACTGATCGTGGGCGTTCGGAGTTTCATTGCGCATCTCTTCAATTTGTCGTCACGGGGCGATGCGGCGGGCGGGGCGCTCCCCTCCTGAAAGCGCCTCTGCCCCGCCCGCGAGTGCCGCAGTGATGTCACCTCATTCTCCGTCGACGTGACGTCATCCACCAGCCGGCCGCGCCGAGCAGCAACAGCCCTGAAGGCTCGGGAACGACGGCGATCGCGTCGATCTCCGCTGAGAGCGATGTGTTCGGGTCCAGATCATCCAGCACGCGAATGCGCACGTGCGTTACGCTCGACAGACCAGCCAGTGCGATGTCGATCGGCGTGCCCCCGCCCGAACCGTCGTACAGCGCCAGTGCCTGCTCATACGTCAGGCCGTCAAAGTCGGCCAGCGTCAGCGCCGGATTGACCGGCCGCAGAAAATTCGTCAGCAGGCTGCCCGGTGTCGTGCCGAAGGCATCCGCGTTGAGGTAGCCCTGCGTGGGGAAGAGGCGATCGGCCATCCAGCCGGGGACGGGTTCGAAGTGCACTCCGTCGGACGAGAGTTCGATCAGCCCATGACCCGCGCCGAAGAGGGTGGCCGGAATGCCGATGACCGGATCGGGATAGTTCGGCGCGACGAACCCGGCGTTGCCAAAGATGATCAGATCGACCCCGTGGAGATGGTTTGGGTTGTCCACGGCCGGCATGCCCAGTTCGAGCGTGAGATGGCCGCCTTCGCCGATGCTGACGATTTCGTCCAATCCCCAAGCCGGATTGAAGATCGTGACCGGTCCCGCGAAGATGCCGCCGAATTCGTTTTCACCCGTAAAACGCTCGGGCGCGCCCAAGGCCGATGCCGGATTGTCGTATCCGAATTGTGCCGTTGTTCCGGGATCGTAGCTGACGACGTTAATCGCCCACGGCGATGCGGCAGCGACGGCCGGACTCGCCGCGAAGATCGCCAACGCGGCCGCAATGCACAAGCGGCCACCCCGAGTGATTCCGACAAAACGTTTGAGACAAAGGGAGTGTTGCACGATACGTGCTCCTTTCAGCGGCAATCTCGCGTCGCCGCAAAACAAAAACCTCCGCATCGACCGTAGGCCGTCGGAGGTTTGAAGGAGCCGAACCGTGATGCCGGGCGCTGGCCCGGATGCAGCGGCGCCGCGAACGTGCGGTTCGCGGCATGTCGACACTTCGCCCGAAGGGTCCCGAGGCGATGCGACTTTCTTCGGTGTCGGCAGGTCTTCTGGCTTTCGGATCGTTCTACCGGTCGCGCCTTCTCCTCTCGCCTGTCAGCCGTGCGACTGACGCTTGAGAGAATGGCATTTGCGACCATCGTCCCCGATTACAGCGGCGGGACCGCGATGGATTTTCACCATCTTCCCTTTCGAGTCTCCCAACGCAGGAGACCGACACCGAGCGATATTCAGTTTTCAAGTCGGGCGCGTAGTGTGCCGCATCAAGCGGTCATGTCAAGCAGGGAATCGTCGAACCGTCGAACCGTGTGAATGCCGTCTTAGCGATGCGTCAGGGCAATTCGTTTAGCTCAGCCTTGTGTAGGGCGGGCGTTGGCAAGAGACGGACGAATGAAGTTGTGATAGCCTCATCGACCAATCCACCATCAGCACATTGGGCAAAGTCACCCGATTTACCCGCTGCCTCTCCCAAGCTGCGTGCCATATCGAGCGACCTTGCCCAACAAGCTGAGCCAGAATTGACATCCTGTTTCGTCATTCTAGGCACTCTTGGATCGTGACATTTTGCATACCAGACCGTTACTTTGTATCAAGAGGCGAGCGAGTTTCATGATGTAAATTATTACTGAATAACAGTTTATAAATAAAAAGAAGGGCGTGACCTGAGTTGTTTCCGAGTCAGTATGGGTATAGTAATGCATTATTACCCAATGACGAGGTTCACGCCATGAGTACTGCACCCCATTTTCGACAAGGATGGGTTTCGACCCGATTACGACTTCGCGCCTCGCGGTGCGTTAGGTTCGACGACGACCGCATCGCCTTGTGCGGAGCATTTGCCCGCTGCCGTCCGTTGCTGCGACAGGTTGATGATCGCATTGGCTCCACGATCGGCGGCGCAGGCCTTCAGCGCTGTCGCCGCCTCCTGTGTCGTGCGATGACCCTCGACGAAAACGGCCTCGATCTGCCGGACAATCTCGTAGCCCGCCACCGTTGACGTGGAACTTGTCGCAATGATCCGAGTGGCCAGCAGTCGTTCGCAGTTTAGCTCATCTTCGGAGCGACCTGCATAGGCTTGCAGCTTGGGGTGAAGCGTGACGGGCTTTCCAATACGCCGGATTGATCGAAACATGCGGCCGGCCAACCCGAGCAGGCGCTGCAGAATGATGAGCACAACGAGCGCCGCGACGATGATGACGAGCAGCGTGCGATTTTGAACAAGCCAGTCGAGAGCGGCTTCCATCGTGCGCCATTCTATCGGGAGGCTGTTTCAATGCACGACCGCATGTCCGATCGGCGAGATCGGACGTATGGCCTGTGAGTGCGAATCTGTCGCTCGTACTTGCCTTGGGAAGCTCTTGCAAGAAAGGCGGCTTTGCCGTTAAATGCCGGTCCCCCTTAAGTCTTCGAGGCGAACGGCGTTCGGCTCGGATGCACCCAGGCCCCCATCGTCTAGAGGCCTAGGACACCGGCTTTTCATGTCGGCGACAGGGGTTCGAATCCCCTTGGGGGTGCTTTCAGACGATCCCTTCCGGAGCCACCGCCGGGAGGGTTTTTTTATGCGCCGGGGGGTGGCCGTTGCCGGCGGATTCCATCGACCGATCGACGCGACCGAACCAGGTGTGCTTGCCGTCGTCGATGCGTTCCTCATGATGCGCGCCGTTGAGTGTGGTCATGCGCCGGCCGATCTCGCCGGCGTCGTGCGCCGCTTTGAGTCCGCGCCACAGCGAGCGGCTCATGAAACAATAGACGGTGAATGCAGCCGCGCAGGGCAGTACAAACGGATGTGTCGGGCCTGCATAGGTCCTGATCGCGAACATAACGGTTGCCACAGCCGCGGCACTCGCGATCAACCCCGTGCATGTCTGCTTCAGCCCGATTTTGATGTAGCCTTTCATGGAGCGTCCCCCCGGACGGCGCGTATCGCGCCGATCCTCCCTGCGCACTATCGGCTGGCGCGAAGGGGCAGATTCGATGATGAACGCGGCAGCCTCGCGAAGGGCCGGCGTTCTGCCATTAAACATACAAAATATCGGGACGATCGGGCTGGGCGACGAGAATTCACAGGTCGCCACGGGCCGGAAAAAAGGGGATTGCCCTGGGTGCCTCGGCGCATACTATGTGACCGTCGCGGGTCGGGCCTGCGGCACTGTTTGATCCAACGATGTTCAACTCAATTCAGGAGGAGCTTGCCATGCGATCTTTCGCGCGCGGGATGGTCCGCATTCGACTGTTGGTTTTCGGTCTTGTTCTGGCAACTACGCCGGCCGCGCTGATGTTTGCCGCCGGCGCGGCCGGCCAGCAACCGAAGCGCGACCGCGACGAGCGCATTCAGATGGACGTCATCTTTTCACCCGGCGGCGGCTGCCAGCAGCGCATCTCCGACGAGATCGCCAAGGCTCGTGACAGCCTGCGCGTGCAGGCCTATTACTTTACGTCGAAGCCGATCGCGGATGCGATCGTGGCCGCCGCCAAGCGCGGCGTCGATGTCTGCGTCGTTCTCGATCAGTCGCAGGAGAAGCAGACCTACGGAAGCTGGCGGGTTCTTCGCCGTGAAGGCGTTCCGGTCTATTTCGACGCAAAGCACGCCACGGCCAACAACAAGGTGATCCTCATCGACGATAGGACGATCATCACCGGCTCGTTCAATTTCACCAAGGCAGCGGAAGAAAAGAACGCCGAAAACGTGTTGATCATCAAGAATGCGCGAGAGTTGTTCGCGAGATACGCGGAGAACTTCCAGAAGCATCTGGAGCATTCAAAGAAGTACGGCGGATGAACGAACTCGGCAATTCCGGATGTCGCACATCAGGGCACCGCTGATTCACGGCGGCGCAGCCATTCGGCATAGCGCATCAGAAAATCGCATACCAGCGCCGCCGCGACGGACGCGCTGGCGGCACCGATGTACGCGCCCGCCGTATTGCACGCGATGTCAATCACCGACGGGTACCGTCCGGGCACGAAAACCTGTAGCCATTCGATCACCGCGCTTGTTGCCGCACCAAGTGTGACCGCCAGCGGCGTCGTCGCGAACCGCAGTCGAAGCGGCACACGCAGCAAGAACCACAGCGCGACGCCGACGGGCACGAACAGCGCGACGTTTCCGGCCGCATCAACGGGCGTGGTCGGCTCCGTGGATAGATAGCGATAGCCTTCGATGAGTCGCGCATCCGGCGGCTGCCGTTCATAGGGCATCGGCGTGAGCGTCGCGAAGAGCGTGCCCCAGACGGTCAACGCGGCCAGTAGGCAGATGCCGGTCGATGCGACGGCTCGATCTGGTCTGGGCAAAGGCGGCATGGGCACATCTCCCCGGCCGCGCAATTGCGGCGCGGCAGGTGCGTATCATTGCCGCACTGCGCGGACCTGGCGGATGTGAGCCGCTCGGGGACGCACCAATTCCATGCGGAAATCACGGATTGCACGGAATGGAATGGCGGATTATCGCTGCCGTTGCACGGGGGCAACGGGCGTGGGATTGGCGCGACATGTTGTGCGAAAGCAACAGTTCGTCCATTAACACATGACAAGGGGTGGGGCCTCGAAGCCGGTCGATGCCGCTCGGGGTTCTTGTCGATAAAGACTTCGGCAAGGGAATAAGGGGCGGTCCCGGCGCGCCGCCATCGCGTTGAAACCACACGTTTCGGCGCGGCGCTATGATCTAACCGCCCTCGCCGGCGATTGCGTTTCCAAGGAGATGGACTCATGTTCAGTCTGAACGGCACATTCGAAACATTCATCAGTTCGCTGCTCAGCTTCGTCAGCGGCCTGTTGCAGGCCGTCTTCGGCGGGTTGGCCGTCTTCTTCGACAATCTGAACGTGTTTTGACCGGGAGCATCGCGGGCCTGTCGAATGATCGGCCTGCTGCCATAGACTGGCTTTCGGATACGTGCGGGGGCGTATCGACTCAGCGCGGGCAAACGCTTCGCGCGCTGGTCATAACGCGGCAGCGCGGCGCGCTCCTGCGGCTTGCACTTTATTTGACATTCCCCTGTTGCGGCTCTACTTTCTGCGCGTCTGGCGGAACGGTTTGCAATCGGCGTATCGGCGTTATTGGGGTGTCCGGCGTCGGTTGCGGACATCGCACGGCACGTGGTCCCTAGACCGAGCTAGCACATGGTTGATCTGCGTTCTTTCGTCTATCTCGACAGCCTCCAGCCGCAGTTCGCGTCCTTTCTCGCGACCGTGGCGCAGGGCTTTCTTCCGAATCCCGGTCAGGCCTCGCTCTTCGTTGAAATCTCGCCGGGCATCGAAATCAACCGCGTCACTGACATCGCGTTGAAGAATACCCATGTCACGCCCGGCATGCAGATCGTCGAACGACTCTACGGCATGCTCGAAATACACTCCGACTCTCAGGCCGACGTGCGCGATGCCGGACGGGCCATTCTTCAGGCGCTCGAGTTGAAAGAGGACGATCGCCGAAAGCCCAAGGTCTCGTCAAGCCAGGTCATCCGCCACGTGGATACCTTTCAGACGCAGCTCATCAATCGCATGAGACACGGCAACATGCTGCTGGCCGGCCAGACGCTTTACATCATGGAACTGGAGCCGGCTGCTTACGCGGCGCTGGCGGCGAATGAGGCGGAGAAGGCGGCGAACATCAACGTGCTTGAGGTCCGCGCCTTCGGTAGTTTTGGTCGCGTCTATCTGGGCGGCGAAGAGCGTGACATCGACGTGGCATTTCGTGCCGCCGAGGCGGCCGTGGAGGCCGTCACCGGGCGACCGGACAAATAGCATCGCGCGATCACGCGGCGAGCCGGCAACGGCTCGCGAAGCACGGCCGCGCGATTAAAACGGCCGGCGTCGGCGAATAATCGACACCTGTCGCTTAAAAGGAATCATCGGAGGTTCAGCGAATATGGCAGATGCACTGGGCATGATCGAGACGCGCGGCTTCGCCGCCATGGTCGAAGCGGCCGACGCGATGGTCAAAGCCGCCAAAGTCGAGTTAGTCAGCTTTGAGAAAATCGGCGGTGGCTATGTGACGGCCGTCGTGCGCGGCGACGTGGCCGCGGTGAAGGCCGCGTGTGACGCCGGACAAATTGCCGCGGCGCGCGTGGGCGAGATCGTCTCGGTCCATGTCATCGCGAGGCCGCACACGAACATCGACGCTGTGCTGCCGCTGGGTCGCGGTCCGGACGGCGGGCGCAAGACCGCCAAGTCATAGCGTCATCGCGACAGGGTTGCGCGGTGCGATGCCCGGTGCGATGTCGCGCCGTCGTTGCACCAGCGACCGCTATTTCGGATTGAGTCATTGGATGCGCAGTTAAGTAGCAAGAGTGCGCTTTTTACAGGCTTCATATTAGCTTTCGCAGTTACTTTCATGCTTCTCGCCCGCGTCATTGGAACGGTCGTCGCCTCCCGCAAGGAGGAGAGCCTATCGGGGCTGAAGCTTCTTCTTCTGCGGTGCGTCGACGCGGAAGGCAAAGACTCCGCAGCCACCGTCGTTGCGGCCGACGCTGTCGGAGCGGGTGTCGGCGAGATCGTGCTCTATGCGGCCGGCTCCAGCGCCCGGCAGACCGTCATGACCGACAAAAGGCCGGTTGATGCGGTGGTCATGGCGATCGTGGATCAATGGGAAGTCGGCGGAGCGGTGAAGTATAAGAAGAACGGCGATTGAGGATCGGTAGGGGGGGCTCGAAACGGCCGATCCCCTCGTTGTCCCCGGATGTTCGCCGGTCCTGAGGATTTCCCCCCGAAGTTTCTATCGGACGGCGGTTTTCATTGAGACATTTCGGGCGGGCGTGTATACTTAGGGTGTCATTCACGAGCGGTGGGAGCGCTTCTTGTCGCCCGCCGTTTGACTGTTTCATAGAATCCGCGCACCGGAGCCAAATTCATGTTTCAGACTCGTCGAGATTGCGTGTTGCTCGCAACGGGGATCGTCGTGGCGATGGCCGGCATTTCGTTTGCCCAGGATCGACTGGATGCCGACAGGACGCAGGTGGTGAAGGAGCGTCTCGCGGCCGAGTCCGGCGAACGAATGGCGCCCCAGCCGCGTGATATCGAGCTGTTCGGCCTTCCGCCGGAGCGCGCGCGAAAAGCCGAGTTTCAATCACTCGTCACGATCGCGAGCCACATGTACAGCGTGACGCCGGATGAATTGCCGGTCGTTGAGAAAATCGCAATGTCAATGCTGCACGATCGTTGGGAGAATCCGTCGGTCGGCAAGCGATTCTCAACGTTGGTCGAACAGCGTGCCGGGCTTTACAACAAGATGTCGGGCAGCCTCGCGCCAGGCCTGACGGATGACGAGAAGATGCGGCAGCTTTGCCAGGAGCCTCAGTTCGCCGATATTCAGCGCCGCATCGAGTTGATGGATGCCAATCTGT
This sequence comes from uncultured Planctomycetaceae bacterium, assembly GCA_964599535.1. GTDB lineage: Bacteria > Planctomycetota > Phycisphaerae > UBA1845 > UTPLA1 > JADJRI01. The sequence goes on along the minus strand of CAZRFP010000017.1, from coordinate 13,194 downwards.
CGTGCGATTTTGCCCGCTTTGCCGAGCATATTGAGCAAACGCTCCCGGAGGAGCGCGTACACATCGCACGAAAGCAATGGCATCAGAATGCATCCACGCTTCCGGTGTCGGAGATTCCATCGCAACGGCTGCTGTCACAGGTTGTCAGCGAATCCTATGCGAATCTACAGATGAACCGCGTCGCGGCTGTGGGCGGCATGGACGAAGCCCGGGCACGACGTGCAGCGCGCGCGTCCGGCCTCGATGAGCGGATGGCCCAGCGCGAAGCGATGCGGGTCGCTCGCCAGAATCACCGCGCGGCCCAGGGACACGCAAAGACCGTCCACGAGAGCGAAGGTCTCGTGTCCGAAACGGAATCTACCGGTCCGGGCATCATGGTTACGGCGACCGGCAAGCCGGTTTCCGTTGAAGGCGCCAAACCGGGCGATAAGCCCGCCGAAAAACCGGTTGCTGTTGCGGGCGGGGCGAAGGCTCCATCCGGCCAGCCGCGTTCCGCAGGTGCCGGTCCGCAGCCCCCGGTAGATCCGTCCAATGCGTCGAAGCCGGCGGCTGGTCCTGCCAAGCCTGTTAATCCACCGCCAGTCCGATCCGAACCGGCCCGCCCCCTCAATGATTGGGAGCGCTATGTGCTGGAGTTTATTCAGCGATACGATTTGTCCGAGACCCAGAAAAATTCCGCCATGGCCATTCTGCGCGATATGACGAGCCGCGCCCTGCAGATTCAGAAAGCCAACGAAGACCGCATGAAGGCCGCCGAGAAAATGACGGATGCTCGTGCTAAAGCCGATCGAATAAAGGAGTTAAACGCGCCTATCGACGGTCTCTTCGATCGGATGAAAGTCCGCCTGGACAACCTGCTGACCGCTGCCCAGCGTGCGCAGGGTGAGCAAGCCAAACAGCCGGCGCGCCGTTGATGATCTTTTCCGCTGGTTGGGGGTTCTCTCTTGGGAAGCGCTGCAGTGACGGTCTGTCCGATAGCGGATTCACTCAATCTCAGTAATAATCTGACTTGAGCGTCGTTACGCCAGATGCTGGAGCGCAGCGTCTGGCGTGTGTCTGCGCATTGAAATTGAGCAATCGGTCGCGCGAAGTCTCGCGCGGAGCGACAACTGGTAATGTCACGGCAGGATATTCCGATGATTCGCAATCTAATCTTCGCATGTGTGGTGTTGACGTCGTCGTGGGCATTTGGGCAGGTTCAGCCGGAGCAGGAGCGCGGCGAGCAGGAGCGTACGCGTGATGAACGCCGCGCGGCTCGTCGAGAACGTCGTGCGGACCAGAACGACGAGCGGCGCGACGATCGTCGTGAGGATCGGCGCGGCGAACGGCGCGGAGAAGGCCGTCGTGGGGATCGACGCGGCGGGCCGGGCGGTCCCGGTGGCCCTGGCGGCCCGTTTGGCGGGCGTGAAGAGTGGGATCGATATCGCAACGCTTCTCCGGAAGAGCGCGAGCGCATGCGCAGCGAGCGAATTCTGGAGATGACGGCCCGCAACTACGAGCTGGATGAGGCGCAGACAGAGGTGGTTCGCGCGGAGATGAACAAAATGCGCGATGAGCGCAAGGTGCTGATGGGCCTCGATTACGACCGAATGGAACAGCTTCGCGAGCAGATGTTCGAGTATTGGCGTCGGCCTCGCGGCGGCGATCGGCGCGACGGCGAGGGCCGCGATTTCCGGCAGATGCGCGACGATCCTGAGTTTCAGAAGATTCGCGAAGAGATGCGCGAACTTGAGCAGAAGTATCCTTTCGACATGGAGGCCTCCATGCGCCGCATCGAATCGCTGCTTCCACCGGAGCAGGCCGCGAAGGGCCGCGAGCGCTTCGAGAACCGTCGAATGCAATGGCAGGACGGGCGCCGGCAGCGCGAAGGTGACGCTCAGGTGGCACTACTCGACGCCGTACGCGCCAGCGAACGAGCAATGGCCGAAGGCAACAACGATCGCGCCCGCGAGCTGCTGGAAGAAGCAGCGCGTCAGGTCGAGAGCGGTCGGCTTTCCGATGAAGCACGCCAGCAGTTGAAGCGCTCCGTTGAGGAAGCACGGGCGCGAATGGGCGTCGACGCACCCAAGGTCGAGATCGCCGCGGAGCATCCGTGGGAGAAGTACGTACGCGAGTACGTCGGTCGGCACGGATTTACCGCAACGCAGCAGTCGGCGGCCGCGTCAATCCTGAAGGATGTCCGCTCGCGCGCGGCGCAGATTGAAGTCGCCAATGCATCAAAGCTCGCCGCTGCGAAGGAAATCGCCGATGCCAAGGAGCGCGAAGCTCGGCTCAAGGAGTTGAACGCGCCGATCGAAAAGCTCTATCAGGAGCTGAACATCCGGCTCGACGGACTGCTTACGGCCGAGCAGCGCCGCAAAGCTGGAATTTGATTCAAGGCCCCCAGCGTCCGGCCGGCATACCGGCAGCGGCTTTCTCATCTGTCTCTGTCTCTGGCACATACACTGGACCTGTGTTCGCGCGGCCGGGACAGCTGTGCCAACAAGTGACGGGTGGGAGTTGTCATCTGTCGCGCGGCGTGCGCCGTTCTTGTTGCCATCGACGCTGTCTGCCGTTCAAATGTGCCGCACCTTCGGAGCGGCTGCGGCATGTTTGACGACTCCCGACCCTTCACCTTCGACCGCGTGGTGCGCATGGTCCTGACAGGCCTGATCATCGCGGGCCTGTTCTTTCTTCTTCGCTATCTTTCCGACGTGCTCGTGCCTTTCGCCATCGCCGCGGCGCTGGCGTATTTTCTGAATCCGCTTGTCTGCGAGATCGAAAAGCGCACAAAGCGCCGCGTATGCGCCGTGCTCTATACGCTCGCGCTCATTTTGTTCATTGGCTTCGCGCTTGTACTGGTCATGGTGCCGCTCGTGACGCATCAGATTGCGCGCTTCGACAAGGACCTCCAGCGTCTCAAGGCCGATCTCACCGCTGCGTTGCTGCCCGCGCCCGCGACAAGAGCAAGCCGCCCGACCGGCGTGATGCCGGAGTTCGTATCGCGGGGGAATGCCGTTGATGCGACATCCGGCCTGGCCGCCGCGACACAGTCGGCCTCATTCACGCAGCCGGCGTCGCAACCGGCCGAAGAGGCCAGCCTGCTGGGCTTGCAGGAACTATGGGAGGGCTGGACGGACTACCTGAGCGAAGCGGACGATACGCCGCGCTCCGTTCGTCTCGAACACCTGCTCAAGAAAGTCGAGGGCACGCCCATCGGCACCGTGCTCGAGCGGGCGATGGAGTTTGTTCAGACGACCGAGTTCAACGCGCTGCTCTTCGAGATCGCCAAGCGGCTCGCGGTCGGCGGCTTCACGGTCATCAATGTGGCCGTGGATATTCTGCTCGGCGCGACGGTCATCCTCGTGATTCTGCTTTATCTCGTCTTCATGCTGCTGGACTTTCCGGCGTACATGGCGACGTGGAAGTCGTTCATTCCGCCGACGGTGCGTAATGACGTACTCGAATTCTTTCGCGAGTTTGAAGCCGTCTTGCGGCGCTACTTTCGCGGCCAGTTCATCATCGCGACCTGTACCGGGCTGCTGTTCGCCGTGGGCTTTTCACTGATCGGACTGCCGATGGCCGTGCCTTTTGGGCTGCTGGTGGGGGCATTGAACATGGTGCCCTATCTGGCGACGATCGCGCTCGTGCCGGCGTGCCTGTTGGCGATTCTTCGCGCAATCGGCGGCGACAGCAGCCTGATCGCCTCGTTTGCGTGGGTGGCCGCGGTGTTCATTGTCGTGCAGATCATTCAAGATACGCTCCTGGCTCCGCGCATCATGGGCAAGGCGACGGGCCTCAGCCCCGTGGCGATGATCCTGGGAATCTTCATCTGCTCGAAGCTACTGGGTTTCCTCGGCATGATCATGGCGATTCCGCTGACTTGTCTGGCGATTGCCTATTATCGTCGGTTCATTCTCAGACATGCGGCAGCCGAAACAACGCTCACCGGCGACGGATCATAGCGTATTGGGTTCGACGACTGCCGCTCTTGGCGGCTGTTCACGGCTCGCCGGGGTGCGTGATCGTCGCCGCGTTTCGTGTTATCCTGTGACAGATCAGATCGCCGCGCTGGTGGGCGATGGCCCGTCCGCGCGCTGTCCAACCACGCATGGAGAATGCACATGTCCGCCGCCCAGCGAGAACAAATCGCCGCGCTTGAGCCGAAATCCGTCTGGTCGATCTTTGCCGAGATGACCGCGGTCCCGCGACCGTCGAAGCAGGAAGGGAAGATCCGCGAGCACATGCGGAAGTTTGCCGCCCGCCACGGACTCATGGTCGTGGAGGAGCCGATTGGCAACCTCGTACTCACCGTGCCGGCATCGCCCGGCTGCGAGAAAGCGCCGATCACGGTCTTGCAGGGCCATCTCGACATGGTCTGTGAGAAGAACCGCGATACGCAGTTTGATTGGGACAACGACGCGCTGCGCGTGCTGATCGACAAGGATGCGAAGACCGGCGCGCGCATCGTCCGTGCCGAGGGTACGACACTCGGCGCGGACAACGGCGTCGGCGTCGCCATGGCCCTGGCTGCCGCCACCTCGCCCGATGTCGTGCATGGTCCGCTGGAAATACTGCTGACGATCGACGAAGAGGCCGGTATGAGCGGTGCCAAGGCGTTGACGCCCGCGAGTTTCAAGGGCCGCCGCCTGATCAATCTTGACTCGGAGGAGGACGACGCACTGTACATCGGCTGCGCCGGTGGCTGTGACACGAATCTGACATGGACGTTTCCCGCCGAGCCGGCCGCTGACGGCGAGGCCTGTCGCATCGTCGTCGAAGGCCTGCGCGGGGGGCATTCCGGTTGTGATATTCACGAGAGCCGCGCGAATGCCATTCGCCTTGTCACGCGCGTGCTGTGCCGCGCGGGTGTCACAGGGCTGCGCGTCGGCGAGGTGTCCGGCGGCAGCAAGCGAAACGCCATCCCGCGCGAGGCCCATGCCGTCGCCGCCGGGCCGGCCGGCGCATTCGCCGCGCTGGAGAAGGCCGCCAAGGTCGTGCGCGACGAGGCTGCCGCTGAATCGTTTGAAGACGGTGTGTCGATTCGCGTCGAGAAGCTCTCGGCGCGTGAAGCCGGCGTGCTGATCTCCGCCGATGATACGCGCCGCCTGCTGAGCGGACTGTCCGCGCTGCCGAATGGCGTGCTGGCGATGCATCCGCGCGTGCCCGGCCTCGTGCAGACGTCGAACAACATTTCGACGATCGAATCGACCGCGAGCGCGAATCAGATCGCCTACGTCGCCGGGCTGCTGTCGCGCAGCCTGTCGGATTCGTCGCTTGAGTTTACGAAACATCAGATCGCCAGTGTCGGCCGGCTGTCGAGGGCCGAGATTGCGAATGCGAACCAGTATCCCGGCTGGGAGCCGAACCCGGACTCGGCGGTGCTCGGCGTCGCCAAGCGCGTGTATGAACAGTTGTTCGGCGCATCGCCGCATGTCGCCGCGATTCACGCGGGTCTTGAGACGGGCATCATCGGCAAGCTCGTCGGCAACGTGGACATGGTCAGCTTCGGCCCGACGATCCAGGGCGCGCACAGCCCGGAAGAGCGCGTGTTCATCGACTCGGTGGCCAAGTCGTGGAAGCTGCTGGTGGGGGTGTTGAAGGAACTTTCAAAGGGGTGATCGCGCCGTCCATCGAAGTGTTGTGTGTACGCAAACTACTTGCGATTGCAATACATGATCGTAAATCCACTTGGCGCGAATTCAAATGTGAGCGCAAAGCTCGGAAGCAAGATGCAGGGCAATCGCATGTTCCTTACGAAATAGCAGCGTGCAACCCTTGCAACGCGACGCCACCCCTCATTTCAAGATTAATTCGCGCATCGACAGCCACCGCTTCCTGACGGTCGCGGCTCTGATTGGGAACATGCGATTGCCCTGAGGCAAGGTGCGGCTTACTCCAATGGCGAGCCGTCCCAAATGAGAAGCGCGCCGTCCCTGGCCGTGCCGACAAGCCGACGGCCGTCCGGGCTGAGCGCCACACTCCCGATGGCTCGATCGGTGATCTTCAGTACCTGGCGGCCCGTTGTAATGTCCCAGAGCCGCAGGTCGTCACCGGCTGCGAATACGTGCTGATCGTCGGGGGCGAGGGCGAGATGTAGGAGCCCGCCACGCGGGCCGCGCAAAGTGCGTTCACATTCGCTGCGTGCGACGTTCCACACGCGCACCGTTCCGTCCAGCGAGCAGGAAACGATGTGTTCACCCGACGACGTATAGACCAGGCCGCCGACGGAGCCATCTAATTCGTGCCCGGACATTGTGGACCGGAGTTGACCATCGGAGACGCTCCAGATGCGGATTGCGCTGTCACGAGCCGAGGCGGCCACATGCCCGCCGTCGGGGCTGAAGGCGACGGCGAAGGCCGTGCCCATGACGACCTCGCTCGTTCCAACCAGAATCTCGCGCACAAGCGATCCGGACTTTGCTTCCCAGATGCGCATGAACTGATCGGTGCCGAGGCTCGCCAGCAGGCGGCCATCGCTCGACCAAGCCAGGCGTCCGGCCCGCCCCATATGCGCAACGATTGAATTGACGAGTTTTCCGGTGGCGACGTCGCGGAACTCGATGTCGGAATATACGCCCGAACAGGCGATCAGTTTACCATCGGGGCTGAAGGCGACATCGGATGCCCAATGTTGGGGCACTCCCGCCTGTTTTTCCCAGACCGGGAGCTCCGTCACCGCGTCATAGAGCACGAGACGGTTGTCCTCTCCGAAGGAGGCGATCCAGCGGCCGTCGCCGGACCACGCTACGACGCCAGGACAGCGCCCGATTTCGCGCCGGCCGCGGCCGCCACGGAGATCCCAAATGCGTACTGATCCGTCCGCGGCAGTCCCGGCAACGCGGTCTGAATCCGGTGAAAATGCGACGCCTAACGTGGCAGCGGTATGGCCGAGCAACGTTCGCTGGCGCAGAGCACGGTGGGCGTCCCAAAGTTCGATCCAGAACGACGAGCAGAGCGCGAAGTAGCGCCCATCGGGCGAGTACTGCATCTCCCACATCCGTGTGGCGGCGTCGGGCCTTGCCTCTGAAATGAACCGCAGTGCGCCGCTCGGTAGCTCCCAGGCTCGGACGCGTCCGTCCCATGCGGCGGTCATGATGTGCGAGCCGTCAGGCGCAAATGCGATGCCGCGTACCTGTTGTCCGTGCGACGGAAGCGCGACCAGCTGTTCGCCCGTCTCGAGGTCCCAGACGGTCGCCGTGCCGCGGATGCTTCCGAATGCGACCAGCCTGCCGTCTCTGGAGGTGTCGAGGATGGAAGGAAGGGGCTGGCTGAGCTCGCGCAGGAGCGCGCCGTTTGCGGCGTCGTGAACGAATGCGCTGTCGCGGTATCCGTCCGCGATGATGATCTTCGCGGAATCGCCGCTGAAAGCGATGGACGTTGTTGACCGTTCATGGCCTCGTGAACCGCGATCGACTTCGTACAGCATCTGCCAGGTCTCGGCATCGTAGACGCGGAAGCGGAACGTCCGTCCGCCTACGGCGACGCGCTTGCCGTCGGGCGAGAAACTCGCGCAGCCTTGAATCGCCGGGTTGTTCTCGTCTAAGACATGTAGGAGCGCGCCGCTCTGCGCATCCCATATCTTCGTTGTACGGTTAACTGGGGGGAAGCGCGCCGACTCGAGGCCATTGGTCAAGAGAAACCGGCCATCAGGTGAGAACATCACAGACGGTCCATCGGCGATTTCGTGTGCCTTCCATGTCAGCGCCGATTCGTCGGTGAGTCGCTTCAGGTGCCAGTACTCCCAGCCGCGCAAGTCGGGCGGGCACTGCTCGAGGGCGGCAGTCATCTCGATCGAGTTGCCGGTTTCGTAGGCCTTCTCGGCCAGGTTGATCGAGTTGTAATAGAGTGATGCACGCAGATCTTCCGCGCGCTGCTCGGCGAGCGCGGCGTTATGTTCAGCACGAAAATAGAGAATTCCCAGGCCGATCGCGGCCGACACCGCCAACACGAGCAGGGCGGCCGCCAGCCCGAATACCACTCGGTGCCTCTCGACTGTCTTGCGCAGCACGTACATCGGACTGTCGCGTCGGGCGGCAACCGGGCGGCCATCGAGGTAGCAGCGCAGGTCGTCTGCCAGTTCGCCGGCGCTCTGATAGCGCCGGGCCAGGTCCTTGGAAAGGCACTTTCGGAGAATGGTCTCCACATCGAACGGCAGGCGCGTGCCTCTGCCGCCAGGACGTGTCGGATCGGCTGAAAGGATGTTGGCCAGTATGCGGCTCATGTCGCCATCGACGGTGTAGGGAAAGGCCCCCGTGAACGCATGCCAGAATATCACGCCGAGCGCATAGACGTCCGTGCGCACATCCACGGCCGACGGGTCGCCGCGAACCTGTTCCGGCGCGGACCACTGAAGCGACCCGACGAACTGGCCCGTCGTGGTGAGCGCCGCCAGGGGGGCTTCCGACTCCAGCAGCTTGGCGACGCCGAAGTCGAGCACATGCGGGACGCCCTCGCTGTCGATCCGGATGTTTGCCGGCTTGAGGTCACGGTGAATCACGCCGCGAACGTGCGCGCCATTGACCGCCTCGGCGATTTGCTGGAACAGCAGTACCAACCGGCGTGCTTCGGGCCGCGTCTGTGCGATCCATGCGTCAAGCGGAATTCCCTCGATGAAATCCATGACGACATAGGACAGATTTCCGCTGCATCCGCTGTCATGCACCGTGACGATGCCGGGGTGACGAAGTTGGGCGAGAATACGGACCTCGCGCTCCAGGCGCGCCTGCTCGCCGGCACTGGCCAGCACGCCGTGCCGCAACACCTTGATCGCGACGTGCCGCTGGGTGGAGCGCTGGATCGCCTGATAGACGATGCCCTGTCCGCCACGGCCGATCTCGCGGATCAGATCGTAGCCTTCCAGCTCCAGTGTGGGCGACGTGGTGTCGCGCAGAATTCGCGCGCCGCTTGCGTCGGCAAACACTTTTCGCGTTTTGCAAATGAGTGCGGATTCGATGTTGTCGAGCTGATCGTGCATGGCGACCGTCCGGCAATTCAGCGCGAAGGCCTCTCGCCGCTTGGTTGGCGCGAAACCAGCGACCGAACTAACGCGAAAAGAACTGCGACTTGGTTCCCAGCAATTCGCGCAGGCGGTCTCTTGCTCGGCCGGCCAGCATGTAAACCGCCGCGCGCGATCGGCTGAGCCGCTCGGCGACTTCATCGCCGGAGAGGCCTTGAAGATCGAGCAGGCGAATGACCTCGGCATAGTCATGAGGCAATCGCCCTAGTGCATCGTCGATGATCCGCTTGATTTCAGCGATAGACACCGCGCGGCCGGGCGATGGCGTGGAAGCGCCGATGACTTCGCAGAGCGATGTGTACGAGTCGCCGTTATTCGCAGCGACGCGGCGCTTGGGGGAGGGCCGCTTTTCGGCTTCGAGCGCTCGAATGGCATCGAGCAAGTTGTTTTTCGCCAACTGCACGATCCATGCGTGAAAGGCGTCTTCGCGGCTCCCCGCGAAGCTGCCGATGCGCAGAAAAGCCTCCATGTAAGTAACTTGCATCACATCATCGGCATCGATGCTGGCCTGCCAGATGGGCGCGATCTGGAGCTCGGACCGTACTAAGCGGCCGTGGATTTCCAGCAACGATGACAGCGCGTCGTCGTTTCCGTCGCGTGAAAGCTGAAGTATCCACTCAAAGTCGCCGTTGAGGTACTTACGGTTCATTCCCGATATCCGTTGCGCGCGACCGATCTGTTGCGCCATCACTTTAGAGATTTGCTCGAACTTGGCCATTCATTATCGCGAGTATTCCGCGTGAATGCAAGTTTTTGTGAATACGCGGGTCGGGCGTCTGACGCGCTGACCTCGGGGACTTCACGGACGGTTGAGCGCGGTTGATTCCGGACTTTCGGGCGTCAATCTGAGCCAATGGCGAACATGCTGTCATGACCGGTGACACAAAGTGACAATTTTTTTGAAGGAGTCCGTTGCGCCACCAGTTGATTCTGCGCCATGTCAATAGTGAGGCCAAGTTTGGCTGACGGTTTCCACTCGAGTCCTTTTCCTTGTACCTCCGCACGTCGGAGAATCGAGCAGGCTTTAGGAGAAGATTGAACTGGCCGCAAAGTGCCTGTTCAGTTTCGGGAAATTGAGCGATGAAGCGAAGTACTTGTGAGTCAATTGTTGCGTTATTCGTTTGCGTGTTCGCGTTGGCTGTAGCGGCCCAAGCCTAGCCGTTGTGTGTTCAAGTATTTCTTGACGTCGTGATCTGGGCTCTCCACACAACGGTCATCGAAATGAGCGGTTGGTTGGAAGTCTCCATGCCTACCAGTTGACTGTCTACGAAGTGCCATCGGTGCTACTTGGTGCCTCACTGCTCGCACTATTTTATGGCACCTAGCGAGCCGATTGTGAGCAATCGCCACGACGCCGGTTCCTGAGAACCTCATGGGGTGTTGATGTGTTTCATATTCCGAGGAGATTTGCTATGTCATTCAAACGTATCGTCGGAATCGTCCTTAGGTTTCGCAGTGTCAAGACTTCGGAGAACCGCTCCATGTTTGGGCGAAACCGCGCAAGGCTCATGAAGCTTGCTTGCCGTGCGGCTTGGATCGCCGGTATGACTGCGGCAACAGCTCCTGTTCACGCTGTGGTCATCAGTACGTTCGACAACAACACCGAGGGTTGGCAAAAGCTCCCCGGTAGCGATGCGAGCTCCACGGTCGTCTGGGTCGCCACAGGCGGCAACCCAAACGGCTATCTCCAGTATAACGAGACTGGAGCGGGCTTCGTCGACTTCGTGGCTGCTCCGGCTGCGTTCCTTGGCGATAAAAGCGCTTACTATGGTGGCACGCTGCGCTTTGACATCAGGATCAACCTGGCCCCTTCGACCGTCCCAGAAAACGTCAAGCTCACCGGCAACGGGCTCACGCTGACGATACAACTGGCCCCTCCGTCACCTGTCAACACCTGGCATCACCGGAACGTTGTTCTCGCCGAGACCGGAGGCTGGATCAATACCGCAACCGGGATGGCCCCTACACAGGCGCAGTTCCTCAGCGTTCTCGCCGACCTTACCGCACTGCACCTTCGTACTGACTACGTCAGCGGTTCCGAACAGGTCTCGTTCGACAATATCGCTTTGTATCCAGAGTCAGTCTGCGTCACGTCATTCCTTGACGATTTTGAGGACGAAACCCAACATACTTCGATGTACTTTCCGACGGGTGGGTGCTCAATCGTCACTGAGACCAACGGACGTTTGGAGCTGTTTACGCCGTCAGGCTGCGCTGCGACCGCTGCGGTTTCCATGGTTCCCAGCGCCAGGGTTTGCGGCGATTTCGACGTTCGAGTCGACTTCGACGTGTTGACATTTCCGACACCGACGACTGGTGGCTTCCGAACATTGCAACTCCTTCTTCGGAGGACATCGGACGCTACGCTGGTGGGGGTGATCGAGCAAACCGCCCGAGGTGAGACGCATAACTGTGTTCCGTTCTTGTTTGACTACAAGGCATATACGCCGACGACAACGTCCGCGGACTGCCAGACGCCGAAGGCCGCTGCCGGAGGTAATTCCGGCAGGTTCCGTGTCACACGTGAGGGTGCAATCCTGCGATTCTACTTTTGGGATACGGCGTCTACACGATGGCACTTGCTCTTGCGAACCAGTGGAACCACCGATGACGTATACGTGCAACTGTCTAGCGGGCGTACCGGTACTGCGGTGAATAATCCGCAACTCGTCGCCTTCGACAACCTGAGTATCCAGCCGCTTGGAGCGTCCGACATCGATGGCGATGATGTTCCAGACGCCGTCGACAACTGCCCCCACACGCCAAACGCCGATCAACTCGACTCCACCTGCAACGGGGTAGGTGATGCATGCGACTCGATTCCGTGCGACGCGCTCCCGGCGGGAGCGGTAGGCTGGTGGGACGCCGATGCGGGCTCGGACACGCAGGCCGGCGATGTGCTCGGGAATCATCATGCCAGCCTGGTCAACGGAGCGTGGCGCGGCCCTGGCTTCGTCGGGCAGGCATTTCACTTCGACGGTGTCAACGATCACGTCGAGATTCCAGATCATCCGAACCTCAAACCCTCACATGTGAGCGTCGAGGCATGGGTGCGATTCGACCGTCTAACATCTCAAGTGGCCTCTGCGACCGGGCTGCAATACATCGTGTTCAAAAAGAACACGCGCTCAGGTCAGTTCGAAGGGTATTCACTGCACAAGAGTGGCAGTAACTTCACGTTTCTCGTGGCGTCGGCAACCGGGCAGCAAATAGGAGTCGGCTCCACAGTGGTGCCTCAAACTGGCGTCTGGTATCACGTCGTTGGAACATTCGATGGGACACACTCTCGCCTTTATGTAGATGGCGCGCTGCAGAACACAGCGGCAGTTGGCTTTCCACTGAACTACGGCACCCGACCAGTTTTCATTGGTACATCGGGCGAGTCGTTCGACGGGCGACTCTGCGGAAGCGTGGATGAAGTCCGAATCTACAACCGTGCGTTGAGTGCCGCTGAAGTGGCTGCCAACTTCAGCGCGGGCAGCGCTGGCCTCTGCAAAGACCCGTACCGCGACACCGATCTCGACGGCTACCCCGATGATGTTGACAACTGCCCTTATGCCAACAACCCGGACCAGCTTGATCTAAATGGTAACGGCGTTGGTGATGCCTGCGAGAGCTTGCTCTGTAACCAGCCGCCACAGTGCGATGTCGGCGGTCCATACTCCGCGACCTGTCCGGGCGAGTATGTCAGGGTTCAACTCGACGGCACCGCCTCAACAGACCTTGACGGTCCACAGCCATTGGATTATGTCTGGACGACTGATTGCGAAGACGCAGAGTTCGATGACGAGACCAGCGCCACGCCCCTGCTTTCGTTTCCGGCGGATGGATGCCCGACGGCATGCACGGTCACCTTGACAGTGAGCGATGGTGACTTGGAAAGCTCCTGTTCGGCGACGGTTGCGATCGCCGCCGACGCGCCGTTGGAGCACCTGCAACCCGTCGAGGCGAGCGCGCGCGTCATCATCGCGCCCAGTGGGAGCATTTCGACGAACGTTGAGTTCTCGAACACGGGGCCATGCCCGGTTGCGGTCACGGGACTGCTGGTTTCGGGCGACTTCAACAATCCGCAGATCGCCTTCGGAGCGGATGCCCTGAGCATGCCGCGCACCGTCTGCCCGGGCGAGACCGTGTCCGTTCCGGTCAGCATCGTGACGACAAACGCGCTTGCAGGCGCCTATACGGCGCTGGTCGGG
>CAZRFP010000016.1:27874-39120 GCA_964599535.1 uncultured Planctomycetaceae bacterium | reverse complement strand
CTCGATCTTTCTCGGCGACATGTTGACTGACATCATCGAACAGGTCGAGAAGGGCAAGACCAGCCGAACGATCAAGGGCGGCGTCCTCGATCTCGGCGCCACGACGCTTCCGCAGATTCCACGCCACTCCGGCGATCGCAATCGGACCTCGCCTTTTGCCTTCACCGGCAACAAGTTCGAGTTTCGCGCGGTCGGCGCATCGGCAACATCCGCCTGGCCGAACACCGTGCTCAACACCATCGTCGCCGAATCGCTGGACCACGTGGCGACGCGCCTGGAAGAGGCCGCTGGCAAGAACGCGACCGAAGCCAAGCTGGAAGCCGCCGTGAAGGCCGTCCTGAAAGATGTGGTCAAGGAGCATCGGCGGATCATTTTCAACGGCGACAACTACTCGGCCGCATGGCACGCCGAGGCGGCGAAGCGCGGATTGCCCAATCTCAAGAATACGGTCGAGGCCATTCCTGTTCTCAGCGGCCGGGACACGGTCAACCTGTTCAAGAAATACAAGGTGATGAGTCAGTCTGAAGTCGAGAGCCGCTCGGTCATCGCCGTCCATCGCTACATCGAGCAGATTCTGATCGAATCGGAACAGATGGTGCTCATGGCCCAGACGATGATCCTGCCGGCGGCGCTTCTGCATCAGTCGCGAATGGCTCAGGCCGTCGCGGCGACACTATCGGCCGGCGTCGACTGCTTCGAACAGAAGGCGGCGCTGGAAGATTTTGTGCGGCTGGTCGATCAGTTCACCGGAGCGATCGACGAGCTGGCCGAGGCCGACGACCACCGCAGCGACGACTCGGTCGAACACGCGACGCATCTGAAAAACACGGTCATCCCGCTCATGCACAAGCTGCGCGCGCTCGGCGACCATCTGGAGACGCGCGTCTCAGCCGATCTGTGGCCGCTGCCGACGTATCGGGATTTGCTGTTTGTGAAGTAACGGGGAAGTCACATCGAAATTGCACGAACGCCTGATTTCGCAAGAGCAAAACAGGCGTTCGTGCTTTTTTACCATGATGTACGACGGGGCTCATGCCTTGCTTCAGCCGGAATCGTAGAACTCAACCATTTCTCACGGCTCCTCCGCCTTCACCCGGCCTTCGCCGCCCATCGCCTTCCACAACCCATGCCGATATGATTCTGACCCTTCAGGGCGGAAAGGAGTTACACTCCAGCCTTACCTCCTGGCTGCGTAGAACGTGATCAGTCTGAGAAATCAGCGTAGCAGAAAACCTTACGTAGGCTTTATATCAGCCCTACTTTACAACACGAATTGCTTGATCCTCCGTGGGGTCCTCTAACGCCGCCCTCGCCAATAACTTTCCGACCCACCAACTCCGATAGGCATTTGGTATCGTATCTTGATTAATGTGCGGCCGGTGAATTTGGGCAATCTAGGCGTGTTGCATCACGAAGGGAAGTCGGGACGGAGTCCATCTATGTGTATTAACGAACAACAACGATTTACTTTCGTCGCGGCCGCATCGCTTCTGCTGGGTCTGGCGACACCGAAACTGATGTCGGCCGCTGAAATCGCATGGCCTGCAGAATCGCTTTCCAACGCGACGAATCTCACGCACGTTGAAGGTCCCGACGAAAACGACTTTTACGTAAATCTCAGCGGAGCCTTTTGGAATCCGGACACACGCCGCTTGTGGTTGTGCCGAAACGGAGGTAGCGGTGGGTCAAAATTCTGGGTCCTAAAGGAGGATGGCAACGGCAGCTTCGAAATCGACTATAAGGCAGGGCTGCGAGGAGAATGGACAAACTTTGGAGACCTCGAAGCGATAACACAAGCCGATTACTCCGAAAACGTCGTGTACCTGCTCATCGAAGGGGAGGAGCGCATTAAGGAATATGACGTCTCCGTGTATGGTACTGCCGTCCTTCGGAATAACTGGAACACATCGCCTCACCTTCCCCTGAACGGCGGGTCCGGTGCGGAAGGACTTGCCTTCATACCGGACTCATTCTTGTCGGCTCAGGGTTTTGTAGACGGCAACGGGAACCCGTACACCAGCCAGAACGGCATGGGCGGCTTGATGTTTGTCGCCCATCAAAACGGCGGCCGCATCTATGCGTTCGACTTAAATCGGTCCAACGGCACCTTTATATTTGTCGGCGCTTACCGCACAAATTACAGCGAAAGCTGCGAGCTGACTTTCGACCGGTCTGACGGGCGCCTCTACATTCTTCATGGAGCAAACTGGAATCGCATCGAGGTAACCACACTTGGCTCCACACTTGTGAATGGTGAACGTCGAATGAATGAACTCTTTACCTATGGTCGCCCTACGGGCAGCCCAGGAAGTTGGAACCTTGAGGGTTTTGCGGTTTTCCCTAATGATGACTGCGTTGACGGTAAAAGGAGCGCCTTCCTTACGATCGACGACGGCGGCGCTGAGTCCTTACTTTGGTACAAGGACTTTCCATGCAACTGCGACGCAGATTCGGATGGCGATGGAATAGGTGATTGCGACGACGCCTGCCCATTGACACCCGGCGGAAGCGATGTCGATGCGCACGGCTGTGCATGTGGACAAGGCAATCGCACCTTGCCCAGCATCACGGCACACCCCGTGTCAACATCGCTTTGCGACGGCCAAAGCACGCAACTCTGCATATCAGCCACAAGCACAACACAGGCGACCTATCAGTGGCAGCGCAACGGGGCAAATATTGTCGGTGCGAACAGTTCCTGTTACACGGCATCGCTCGGCGGCAACTACAGCTGTATTGTGACGAATGACTGTGGCAGCACCACAAGCAGCTCCGCAACGCTTACCATAGTCAATCCCGTCAGTATCTCAAGCCATCCAACAGCCGCCACCGTATGCGCCGGCCAGTCTAATCAGTTTTGTATTACCGCGAACGGAACTACCATTAGCTACCAATGGCAGCGTAACGGTACGAATATTGCCAACGCCACAAGCGCGTGTTATACCGCTACACAAGCCGGCGCTTATCGCTGCGTTGTATCAAACTCCTGCGGCTCACTGACTAGTAATGCCGCGACTCTCACCGTTAATACGTCGCCAACAGTAACCACCCACCCCGTTGCAGGCACTGTTTGTTCCGGAGACACTTACTCACTGTGCGTTTCGGCAACGGGAACCGGCCCTCTGAATTATCAATGGCAGCGCAACTCCGTTAATATTGCCAACGCCAATGCGGCTTGCTACGCCGCCACTACAACAGGCACTTACCGGTGCATTATTACGAACGCTTGCGGGCAGGCAACAAGCAACAGTGCTGTTGTTTCAGACGGAAGCGCTCCCATGATTATCTCACAGCCCGCATCCGCGATTGTTTGCAGCGGCCAGTCACAACAATTTTGTATAACTGCCACGGGTAGCACACCATTGACAAGCCAATGGCAACGCAACGGCGTCAATATACCTGGGGCGACTAGCGCGTGCTATACAGCCAGCGATGCTGGAACATACCGGTGCATTGTATCAAATGCGTGCGGCAGTACGGCAAGCAGTAGTGCGACACTTTCACATCAAACACCCTTGACGATAAGCGCGCAACCCGTGTCAACTACGATCTGCGAAAATACTGAGACGCAGTTATGCGTAGTCACTGCGGGCGGATCGGCAGCTGTTTATCAATGGCAGCGCAACGGCGCCAACATCGCCGGTGCAAACTCGTCCTGTTATTCAGCGAGCTTATCCGGAACGTATCAGTGCGTTGTTACGGATTCATGTGCCACACTTACAAGCGTGACTGCAGTCGTGACAATTCAAGCGTCAATGCTCTGGTACATGGATGCTGATCTTGACGGCTTCGGCAACCCCAATATATCGACCATCGGATGCACAGCGCCGCCGGGATATGTTGCAAACAACCTTGACTGCGATGACAACAACTCAGACATTCATCCCATGGCAGACGACGTTTGTGGAGAGGATCGTAACTGCGATGGTCTGTTTGAGACGGCGGTTTTATGCTACAGAGACGCGGATGGAGACGGCTTCGGCGATGCTTCCGAGCCTGCGCTGGATTGCCAGCCGCCCTTTGGGTACGTCTCGAACGCGTTGGATTGCAATGATGCAAACCCTGACCAGTATCCAGGAGCACCTGAAATCTGTAATGGAATAGACAACAACTGCGATGGAATAGTAGACAACGACGCCGACAGCGATGGAGATGGCGTATGGAATTGCTTAGACCGATGTCCGGAAACTCCCAAGCATGCACAAGTTTCAGCCGACGGTTGTTCATGCGAACAGCAAAATCCGTCTATTGACACGGACGGTGACGGCGTCCCGGACTGCGACGACGCTTGTCTCGGTACAGCACCCGGTGTGAGTGTTGATTCGCAGGGCTGTTCCTGTATTCAGGTTAATGGATCGGCCGACGAAGACGGAGATGGAGTGCCGGATTGTCTTGATCGGTGTCCCGGAACGGAGCGCGGCTTAATGGTTGACGCGGACGGCTGCCATTGCATCCAGCTCGACACGGCTGACGATGACGGTGACGGCGTGCCGAATTGTTTCGATGCTTGTCCCTCAACGCCGAGAAATACGCCTGTTGGAGCAAATGGGTGTCCGGTTGCACCTGTTTTTCCTAATGGTGTTACCGGCGGAATCAGCCCCGAAGAACCTGATGAGGACTCTATGATTGCGGATGGCCGCCTCACGGTGGCTGCCCCGATTTGCGGAGCCGGATTCACCTCGATGTCACTTTTGCTTACTGTTGTCTCGTTTGGCCGTAGGCGTCTGGCAAAGCTCTCCATTACCCACAAGTAATCGGAATCGTCATGAGGCCGAGGGGATGCTGCCGGCCGACGTAGGAATCGCGGAGTTCTGCCTGGACTTAGAAGTCAGCGAGAAGAGTCAGCACCACTGGCGGAATAGTCCGGCGGAATGAAGGCCGACCACGCCAAGCATCTCAAGGAACTGGAGATGAAGAACCGCCGGCCCGATGCGCTGCGGTCGCACCGGCGAGACGCCGGTGCCACAGTGCCGAACGCCAGCGCCACAGCGCCGAACTCTAGTGCCACGGCCCTGCCCCTTCCGCACCGACGCAGCCGTCAATCGTCATCATCATCGCGGCCCTTGCCGCGCTTGCGTTTGCTGTCCTTGTCATCTTCGTCGTCGCCCCGATCCACCACCAGCCCGCCGCCCGACCGTTGATGGCCGTTCAGGATGATGCGGTCCATGTGCTCCGTCAGCCGGTCCTTCGCGCTCATGTAGGTTTCCAGGTTGTCCTTGTCCACCTTTTTCGCGGAGACCGTCTGGCGATAGAAGTCCAGCGCCCGATCGGGCCGGCCCATGATCTCGGAGATCAGCCCCATCGCGAAGATGTAATCGCTCTCCTTCGGCTTCTTGCGATAGGCCGCGTCGAGCGCCTGCAGCGCGCCCTCGTAGTCGTCGGCCCGCAGCAGGCGAACGGCCGGCTCGACATCGCGGCCGCGCAGCTCGACCGAATAGACATAGGTCGCGCGCACGGGCGTGATCAGGCTGACGAATTCGCGGCTGGCGCGCTCGACCAGCTCGCCGATGAAGTGATCGACCGGGTCCAGCTCCGACGGATCGACGCGGCCGCCGAACATGAATTGGGGCCTTGCCTTGTCGCGCTTCTGGTAGACCGGCGGCGTGTAACGCACGATGGATTCGCCGGTGTTGGCGTCGATCAGGCTGAAGGAACACTGCACGGTGAGGTCGCGGCTGATTTCCTCGATGGTCTTCGTGGGCAAGCCCGGACCGCCGCGGCCGGCGGGCGGACGCATCTGGTACGGATTGTTCGGCCCGCGATGATAAGGGCTGCGATAGGCCGGTCCGCGCGACGGCCCGCCGCCGCCGAGAATGCCGGTCCAGTCGATCTGGGTCGATCGCGTTCGGCGATAGTCGATGCTGATCTTCACGCGGCTCATCACGAGGGCATCGACCGCGAGCAGCTTGCCGGCGTTCGCGGCCGTGGAGCCTTCGACGATTCCGACGAGCTGCATGTCTTTCTCGGCGAGAATCTGCCGCGTCGCGCGGCGGTCCACCACGCGCAGCGCGCCCGGCACGCCGGTGTTTGAGCCGCTCTGCACCATCGACTCGATCATGTCGGCCGCGATCTCCTGCCACTTCTGCTCGCGCGTCTGGCGGCGCTCTTCGTCGCTCTCGACGCCGGCGTCGATCACGGCGACCGTGCGAACATGCTCGGGCATCGGGCGCGGCGGCGCGAGCAGATAGGATACGGCCAGGCTTTGCCGCTCCTTGCCCTGCGCGGCGCGGGCGTCGAACTGGCACAGGAGTGTGGCCAGGACCATCGGCGCTGCGGCAAATTGAAGGCAGCGGCGGGAGTTTTGCAGTGTGGCGGCAGTCATGAGTGGGGTCCTCCGAATGATTCCGTGGTGCGCGCGGTCAGCGCGGCTTGTATTCACTTCACGCCGGACGGTCGTATCGTAGGAAGACAACCGGCGCGGGTAAAGGTGAGGATGGGAATGAGCCTGCTTTCCCGGGAGCGGCGCGGCGTTTGCCGGCTATCGCCCGATGTCGCGCTGCTCGCGACAGTCGTTGACGTAGGCGCGCGTGATGTCGGACGGATCGCCGACCATTCGCACGCGCCCCAGATCGAGCCAGACCGCGCGCGTCGCCACCTTGCGGATCAGGTCCATGCTGTGGCTGGCGATGATGACGGTCTTGTTGGACTGCCGGAAGCGATCCAGGATCGAGCCGGCCTTCTTCTGGAAATAGTCGTCGCCGACGGTCAGCACCTCGTCGAGAATGAGAATGTCCGGGTCGATATGGATGGCAATCGAAAACCCGAGGCGGCCGCGCATTCCGGCTGAGTAGGTGCGAACGGGGGCGTCAATGAATTCGCCAAGCTCGCTGAAGGCGACAATCTGATCGAGGCGGTCGTTGATCTCGCGCTGGGAAAGCCCAAGGATCGAACCGTTCAGAAAGACATTCTCTCGCCCGCTGAGGTGGGCGTTGAAGCCGACGCCGAAGCTGAGCAGGCAGCCGACGCGCCCGCGCAAGGTGACGCTGCCGGCGTCCGGCGTGAGAATGCCCGCCAGTGTCTTGAGAAACGTCGTCTTGCCGGAGCCGTTGCGCCCGATGACGCCGACGATCTCCCCGGGATACGCCGACAGGCTGATATCGCGCAGCGCCCAGAACTCACGCCGACCGGCGGCGCGATCACCGCCATTCCCGCGCAAGAACGCGCCGCTGACCGTCTCTCGAAACGTCGCCTCGCGCCGATGAAAGTAGATGCGAAAGCGCACGCCGGCCTCGCGCGCGACGACGACCGGCTCGGCCAGATGACAACTCAGCAGCGGCGGAATCTTCCCGTTATCGTGGGCATCATCCAGAACGCAATCGAGCAGGCCATGATAGAACGAACGCGAGCCGATCGTGTTCAATGCGCAAATATCGCTGTCCAGCAGCAGTCGCGACAGCGACGGAACGGGCATCGTCTTCGATGCGGGCTGCCAGCCGTCGAGCAGGCGCTGCAGCGCCTGTCGCTTCGTGTCGCCGTCGATCGGAAATCGCGGCGCCGGCTCGGCATCGGGCGCATCGGCATCGCGGCTGTTTAATGCGGAAATCGCACCAAACCCGCCGAATATCCGCACGAGTTCGTGGATATCACGCTGCTCGGCATCGGTCCAGCCCATGCCCGCACCGGCCTCGCGCCATAGCGCAACGGCGTCACGCAGATGGCTCTTGGCGAAGTCCCAGTCGATGCCCTCCGGCATCGATGTCGGCCATGCGCCGCCGTTGATGAGGCTCTGAAGCCACGCGCCGAGCGACGGGCTGTCGGTCGTTTCTCCCGTGAAGCGCGCGGGCGATTGCAAGACATGCCTCAACTCGGCCAATCGCTCGGCACGTGACCGCGCAACCGAGGCCTCGGTTTCGGCTGACGAATTCGCCGTGGATGAAGACTCCTCGATCATTCCAGCATCAATCGAATCTGTGCGTCGATCCTGCCCAGGACGCGCGGCTCAGCTCGCGGTTTCCGGCGATGCAGCGCCCAGAATGGGCAGCGCGACGTTTCGCGAGGCGACCGGCTTGATGGCGGCCGCCGCGGAGGCATCCGATTCATCATCGTCCGTGGCGTGCCAGTAGCTCGGCACGGTGTAGCCCTTGCGCAGGTTCATCCGAAACGCGGCGCGAATCTTGTTCATGCGCGGCGACTCTCGCGGCAGAAAGCCGAACCGCTCTTCATCGCGCGGCGATTGGACGATCGCCATCTTTCGCCAGCCGACATTCATGCCGTGAACAAACAGCGCCGTCGTCAGCGAGCGCGTGTGCCAGAGCGTCTTCAGCGTGCGCTTCCAGACCCAGTTTTCCTTGGCGGCGGCATAGCGCAGCTCGTAGATGGCCTCGTCCAGCTCGCGGGCGGACATGTGCTTCGGGTTGTACACCGTCTCGACGAAGGTGTAGCGCTCCCAGTCGGCGGGATAATCCGTCGCGAACAGGCGCTTCGCGCCGGCATACCGATCGAACATCGTCGTGCCGGGAAGTGGCGTCAGGTTCGTGATCTGAATGATATCCACGCCCATCTTCACCGCGGCCATCGCCGTATCCGCGACGGCGTCGGTGTTGTCGTCGTCGGAACCGATGATAAAGCCGCCGAAGACCGCAACGCCGGCGCGATGAAAGCCATCGACCAGTTCCTGATAGCGCGAGAGGTTGTTGCGGTTAATGCCCTTGTGATAGGCCTTTAACGTCTTCTCGTTGAATGTCTCAAAGCCGATCAACATGCCGCGACAGCCGGCCTTGTACGCCAGACGCAGGCCTTCCATGTCTTCGCCCATGTTGATCGTCGTCTGGCTGAACCAGAGACGCTTCTTCCCGTGCTTGATGATCGCGCGAAGCAGTTCCTTGGCCCACTCGGCATGCGCCGGGCCGACGCCGAAGAAGTTGTCATCGACCACGAAGATGAACTTGCGGGGCGTTTCGTTCCACTCTTTGAGAATGTCGGCGATGCGGCGGCGGCGGATCGGCGCGCCGTTGAAGCGCGTCACGCTGCAATACTCGCACCCCACCGGGCAGCCGCGCGACGTCTGAATCGCGGAGACGCTGTACTTCCCGTTGATCGGCAGAACGGACTGCGCCGCCGCGCCGAGGCCGGTCTCTTCCAGGTCTGACAATCTGCCCTCATAACGCGGAGCAAGCCGGCCGGCCGCCGCATCGCGGATGATCTGCGGCCAGACTTCGTCGCACTCGCCGATGGCGACGGCGTCGAAATGCTTCGCGGCCTCATCCGGACAGGCCGAAGCGTGCGGACCGCCCATGATGGTCTTGATGCCGTGCCTGCGGCATCCGGCGGCGATCTCGTAGGCGCGCGTCGAGCCGCTGGTGTAGGCCGTCAGACCGACGAGATCGTACTGGCCCTTTTCGATGATCGCGTCGGTCGCTTCGGTGCCGAAGATCTCATCGATGATGTCGACGCGGTGCCCATCGGGCACGAGCCGAGCCAGCACCTGCAAGCCAAGCTGGGGAATGTAGCTGCCGACGGTGTGGTAGCCTTGAGTGCGCCGGGTGATGGGGTTGACGAGGGCAATTCGCATGACGTATCGCTTTCTTCCGTGACGCGCCGCACAGACTGGGGCCAAGCTGAAGGTGGGTAATGTACCTCTTATCAGTATGCCGGTCAAAACGAACCCGCACAACACAAGCGGCAAGACCGCACGCTGATCTCGCCTGGAGTCACTGAACGAACACCGCTTGCGAAATCAGCAAGCCAACGTGAATATGGCCCGCATGAGTCATGAAACCGCGCAAGCCGCCGTGATGAGCGCCTTCAAGGCGCCCATCGAGATCAAGGATTTCCCCGTGCCCCGCCAGCTCGCGCCAGGCGAGGTGCTCGTGAAGGTCACGCTCGCGGGCGTCTGCGGGACCGATGTTCACCTGCACAAGGGCGAACTCAAGGTGCCCTTGCCTCTCGTCATGGGCCACGAAACCGTCGGCATCGTCGAGGCCACCGGCGGCGAGGTGGACGACTGGCTCGGCAACGCGCTGGCCGTCGGCGATACCGTCTCCTGGACCGTCGGCATGACGTGTGGCAAGTGCAAGTATTGCCGGCTCTACAAGCTGCCGGCGCGCTGCGTGAATCGCCGGGCCTACGGCGTCAACACCCCCTGCGACCAGCCGCCCCACTTTCTCGGCGGCTATGCCCAATACCACCACCTTCGCGCCGGAACGGCCGTCTTCAAGCTGCCGCCGGACCTGAACCCGGAGGCGCTGGTCGGCGCGGGCTGCGCGCTGGTCACGGTCGTGCATGGCTACGAGAAGATGCCCATCCGCTGGGCCGAGAGCGTCGTGGTGCAGGGCGCGGGGCCGGTCGGCCTGGCTGCCATCGCCGTGGCATCGGATGCCGGGGCGCGGCCGATCATCGCCATCGGCGGGCCGAAGGACCGCCTCGCCCGGTGCAGGCGGTTCGGCGCGGACATCGTCATCGACATCGACGAAGTGAAGGACCCCGCCCAGCGCCGCGGCATCGTTCTCGAGCACACGCGCGGCCTGGGCGCCGACATGGTCGTCGAGTGTGTCGGCCATCCCTCGGCCGTGGCCGAGGGATGGGATCTGGCCCGCGACGGCGGGCGATACCTGGTGCTCGGGCAATATTGCGACGCCGGCCCGGTCCTGCTCAATCCACACCTCATCACGAAGAAGGAACTGGAAGTCGGCGGCAGCTACGGCTCCGAGCCGACCCACTGGGCCAGGGCGCTCGACTTTCTGCGCATGCGCGGCGGGCGGTTCCCCTTTCACGAGCTGATCACGCACCGGTTCCGGCTCGACCAGGTCAACGAGGCCCTGGCCGAAGTGGCCGCCTGGCGCACGGGCAAGGCGATCATTCTGCCGAATGGATAAAGCGCGGTGCGATGCGGCGCAGCGCAGCGCGGCCCGGACGCCCGCTCGCTCAGATGGCCCCGCGTATCAGCTCGCACAGCGGCGCGAAGGCGAACCCCTCGCACAGCCGGTTCAGCCGCGACTCGATCCGCGAACGAAAGAGCGCCTGCGTCAGATGCCGAAAGTTCCCCACCGCCAGCCCGTCGAGCCGATGTTCGACAATGCCGCCGACATCCAGCTCATAAGGATGCAGGTACAGAGTGGCCGGCAGGCCCTCCGCGTTGATGCGCCGGATCGCCGCCCGGGCGATCGGACCGGGCAGCAGCCGAAAGTAGCCCCCGCCCGCCACCGGCAGGCGCGTGCCGAGGATGCGGCACGTCGCCGGCGGACATTCGATCAGATCGCAGTCCGCCCAGCGATGAATTCCGCGGCTCGCGCCGGGGATGCCGTACC
>CAZRFP010000016.1:0-27864 GCA_964599535.1 uncultured Planctomycetaceae bacterium | reverse complement strand
ATCGGGAAGATGCTGGAATCGTACACGAAGCCCTGATCCGCGAGGATCGGCCCGGCCCAGCGTGTCTCGCGGGTGACACTGAAGGCCGGCGCCCGATAGCCGATCGGCCGCACCCCGGTGATGGATGCGAGAATCTCCACGCTGCGCCGCACGTCGGCCGCGAAGTCGCCGGGCGACAGGCGAAAGAGCAGCTCGTGCCCGTGGCCGTGCGAGGCGATCTCGTGCCCCGCCGCCTGCACCTCGCGGATCAGCTCCGGATAGCGCTCGGCCACGCGCGTCAGCACGAAGAACGTCGCCCGCACGCCATGCCACTTGAAAATCTGCAGCACGCGCTTGGTGTTGGCCACGACGCGCGGCGTGATGTCGCAGTGTGGCCCCATCACCGCCACCGGCCAGTCTTCCAGATCGACCGTCAGGGCGTTCAGGATGCGGGGCGCGGAGGGTGGCGCTGTGTCCGGCGGGGTGGAGGATGAAGCCGGGTCCGAGCGAAGCCCGGAGACCGGCGCGGGCAATGCCGATCGACGCCATCGGCCGATTCCGCGCTGCGCTGCAGGGGGAAGCCGCGCATCCATGCGTGCCTGAGTTTCCGGTGGATGGATGTCGGCCTCGGTCACGATCATGCTTCGGGTTTCATCGACGCGATCGGCGCATCGGATGGAGCCATAGCGACGGAATCGGCCCCGGCCACGGGGTTTCGGGCCATCGGCGGTGTTTGGAGCGGGCGCGGAACACACCACCACCGGGCGAAACGGCCGCGCTGCGGGCCGAAGTGGTGTCGCCGCGGGACGAAAAGGCCGCGCCGCGGGTCCGGAGCGGTTCGGCGCGGGGCGAAAAGTACGCCGCGCAGCCATGAAATCCGAAATTTCATGGATGCGCACCCCGATTTGATCCACGAAATCGGAAATTTCGTGGATGCGCACCCCGATTTGATCCACGAAATCGGAAATTTCATGGATGCAATCACGGATTCGAGCCATGAAATCCGAAATGTCGTGGCTGCGCGGGCACCGGGCGGGTCGATCGGGCCGCGCAATTGTTGCGCGAGATCGCGCAGCCGGTCCGCGACGCGGGTCGCGGCAGCCGATGGATGTGCTTACACTGCTACGCCATGAGCGGGGACGACCGCGCCCCCGTTCGGGAGTGCCACATGGGGCGAATGTGGGTGATGATCTTTGTCGGCGGCGGCATCGGCTCGGTCGCCCGCTACCTCATCGCGGGCTGGACCCAGTCCGCCACGCAGTCGGTCTTTCCCATCGGAACGATGTGCGTCAATCTGATCGGCTGCCTGCTGATCGGCTTTTTCGCGTCGGCCTTCGAGGGGCGCTGGCTGGTGCAGCAGGATGTCCGGCAGATGGCGCTGGTCGGCGTGCTGGGCGGCTTCACGACCTTTTCGACCTTCAGCCACGAGACCTTCAAGCTGCTGGCCGATCAGCAATATCGCGCGGCCCTGCTGAACATCGTCATGAGCGTCGTGCTCTGTCTGAGCGGCGTGTGGATCGGCTATCGGCTGGCGCAGAAGTGGCTGGGCGCGTGAGACCGGGTCTGGGAGCGTGAGATCATGAAGATTCCCGAACAGGGCTGCCTCCTTCGCATCTTCATCGGCGAGAGCGACATGTGGCAGGGCAAGCCGCTCTACGAGGCGATCGTGCTGAAGGCGCGCGAGCTGCACCTGGCCGGCGCAACCGTGCTGCGCGGACCGATGGGCTTCGGGGCCAACAGCCGCCTGCACACCGCGAAGATTCTGCGGCTGTCGGAAGACCTGCCGATGGTCATCGAGATCGTGGATGCGCGGGAGAAGATCGACGCCTTTCTGCCCGAGGTGGATGCGATGGTGCGCGAAGGACTCGTCACGCTGGAGAACGTGCGCGTCATTCGCTATCGCGCGGGGGAGTGAGGCCCCGCGCGCTGTCGCCGCCGCTAGGGTGCATCCGGCGCGAACATGTTTCGCGCGTTGCGGGCGATGAACTTTTCCGGGTAGGGCAGGTGCGGCTTGCTCACCTCGCCCAGATTCGCCATCACGTCGGCCGGGAGGGCCAGCTCGCTTGCGGCCAGATTGTCCTTCAACTGCCCCACGGACTTCGGCCCGATGATGATGCTGCTGACCATCGGCTGGCGCAGCAGCCATTGGAGCGCCACGGCCGAAGGGTTCGTGTGCAGCGCTTCGGCCGCCTGACGAACGGCCTCGCCGATGTGCAAGTTCCTCTCGTTGAGGAAGGCCCTTCGCCAGTCGTTGTTCTCATCGGGAAAGGCGCCGAAGCGCGTGCCGGCGTCGGCCGGCCCGGTGCCGCGGTATTTGCCCGTCAGCACGCCGCCGCCCAGCGGGCTCCACGGCAGGAGGCCGATGCCATACTTCCGGCACACCGGCACGACGCCGCGCTCGATGTCGCGGCAGGCGAGACTGTACTGCATCTGCGCCGTGACGAACGGCTCCCAGCCGTGCCGGATGCACAACTGTCGCGACTCGGCGATCTGCCAGGCATCGAAGTTGGACAGACCGACATAACGCACCTTTCCGCTCTTGACGAAGGCGTCCAGCGTTGCCAGCGTCTCCTCGATCGGCGTATGGGCGTCCCAGCAATGGACCTGATACAGATCGACGTAGTCGGTCTCAAGGCGGCGCAGGCTGTCCTCGAGCGCCAGCGTGAGATGTCGCCGAGAAGAACCGGCGGCGTTGATGTGCGCGGGCGGCTCGCCGAAACGCTCGACGACCGGGAAATGCCCTTTTGTCGCAAGAACGACCCTGTCGCGACGGCCCTTCATCGCCTTGGCGCAGATACGCTCGCTCAGCCCGGCGCTGTACACGTCGGCCGTATCGAGAAAGTTGCCCCCGCCGTCAAAATACGCGGCGATCACATCCAGGCCGGTCCTCTCGTCGACGCCCCAATCGGCCATGCCGAAGTTCATGGTCCCCAGGCACAGATCGGAAACGAACAGGCCGGTGCATCCCAGTTTGCGCGGGTTCATGTCTTGCAGGCTCCCAATGGCCGACCGCCGCAGCGAGACCGGCCGGCGATGGTTCGGCGCGGCGTGTCAGCCCACGCCGAAGTCGGTGTTGGTCCAGAGTACGTTGATGTTCGGCTCGCCATCGAGCCAGGCGAATTCCTCGCGGAACCACGCCTTGATGTCCTCGTTCATCAGCCCGTCGCTCACGCGATTCTCCGTGAACAGGTTGATGATGCAGTAGCGGAACTTCGATCGCGCGATGTCGATGTCGCGGCGGATGATATCCGGCGTCTGGCCGCGAAAGCCGATCATCAGGCAGATCGAATCCGTCGCCGCCGCGACATCGTCGGGCGAGTCCCAGTGCATCGACTTGTTGAGAACGCCGTTGCGCAGGTCGTCGTCAAAGGTCTCGACGCCGAGGAACAGGTGCGTCTCGACTTCAAAGAAGCGGCGCGTCGCTTCGTAGTCCTTGCGATAGGCCCAGTACGACTCGGTCCAGAACTCGCCGATGCCGCGGGCCTTGAGCAGGTCGCGAATCTTCGTGCGCACGCCGAGCGGAAGTTCCTGGATCGAGCCGCTGTTGATGACCATCAGACGGCCGAACTCGCCGGTGACCTTCGCGAGGTTCTCTTCGGCCACGCGCTCGATCAGATGCAGATCGGTCGTGTTGTCGTCGATGTAGTCGCAGAACGTGCAGCGGCTCCAGATGCACGGCAGCCCGCGGAGCAGCAAGACTTCACGCGGCAGCTTGCCGCGGTAGCGGGAATAGCGAACGAGGTCCATCGCATCTATACTAACCGAGTTGGTGCGACTGGGAATCAGCGCCGCCCGCGAAACACCACCGCACTTACGGTCGCGGCTCTGATTTGCGAGCCGGATGGTGAGGCGCTTCGATGGAGGAAGCGCAAAGGGCTTGTGAGGTCATCTGCTCGTTAACATGCTTCAGACAACACAGCCCGAGTTCGTTCTGGTCGATTTCATAGACTCCGAAAGTCTGCAAGCTTTGCAGGACAGCTTCGCCCGACTGACCGGTATCGCCACCAGCTTTCGCGACGCCGACGGCCGCCCCATCACCGAACCCTCCGAAAAGCCCGCATTCTGCCGACTCATGCGATCCACCGACTCCGGCGACGCCGCCTGCCGCGCCAGCCATGCGCAGGCCTCCGAGTCCGCGCGCCTGGCTGATCGCCCGTGCCAGACCTGCTGCCACGCCGGATTGTCGCAGTTCGCCGCGCCGATCCTGCTTCAGGGTCGCCATCTCGGCACGATCATTGTCGGCGATCGTCCGCGCAAAGCCATCGCGGAAAGCGATATCAAGGCGCTCGCCAGGGCGCACGGCCTTCCACGTCGCGAACTGTCCAGCGCCGCCGCGGAGCTGCCCGTCTGGGACGACTCGGCCATGGCCGATGCCACCGCTTTCGTCCAACAGCTTGCCGGCACGCTCACCAAGCTTGCGTACAGCGCTTATCAGCTTCGCTGCCGAATCGACGATCTCAAGGCCGTCCACGAAATCGCCTCCAAGCTCGCCGGCCGCGTCGAATTGCAGGAGATTCTCGACACCGCGACGCGAACGCTGGTCGACACGATGATTCTCCGTGCCGCCAGCATTCGACTGCTTAACGAAGAGACCGGCGTCTTGCAGCTCGCCTCGTCATGCAACTTGTCGGAAGACTATCTCGACAAGCGAGCGATCCTCGCTTCGGAAAGCGACATCGACCAGGAAGTCCTTGGCGGGCATACCGTCTACATCCGTGATCTGCGAACCGATCCGCGAAACGAGTACCCGGAGAAAGCCGTCAACGAGGGACTGGCCAGCGTGCTCATTGCCCCGCTCAAGTCCGGCGGAAAGCCCATCGGCGTCATTCGCGCCTACATGGACTATGTCTACGAGTTCTCGCCCTTCGACGTCGCGCTGATGGAGGCCATCGCCTCGCAGGTTGCGTCGGCCATCGTAAATCATCGCCTTCGAGTCGAGGCCGAGGAATCGGCGCGGCTCGATCGCCAGGTAAAACTCGCCGCTGACATCCAACGGCGCATGTTTCCCAAGAAGAACCCGGAACATCCGCATTATGAGTTCAGTTGCATCTACCAGCCGAACTTCGATCTCGGCGGAGACTTCTACGACTTCATCGAGTTCGACGGCGGCCAGATCGGCGTGGTCATCGCCGATGTCGTCGGCAAGGGCGTGCCCGCCTCGCTGATGATGGCCAGCGCACGCGCGACGCTTCGTTCTGCCGCGAAACGCGTTGACACGCCGAGTGAAGCCGTGCGCGAAGTCAACCTGCGACTATGGGAAGATTCCATCCTTAGCGAATTCGTCACCGCATTCTTTGGGTTGCTCAGCGCCGACGGTAGTTCGTTGCGCTACTGCAACGCCGGACACGAACCGCTGTTGCTGCTGCGCCACGGCGAAATCAAGCAGCTTGATCGCGGTGGGCTGGTGCTCGGTTTGGAGCCTGACGCCGAATATGATTTCGCCGAAGAGGCGCTATTCCCTGATGATCTGATTGTTCTCGTCACCGACGGCGTCGTCGAGGCCATGAACTACGACGACGAAACCTACGGCCGCGAGCGCCTGCATTCGTCGATTCGCCTGCACGGCAGCATGGCCCCGGACATGCCGCTTGAGCTGATCGCCAAGCAGCTACTTTGGGATGTCCGCCGATTCGTCGGCCTCGCCAAACTGACCGACGACATCACGCTCGTCGTGATTCGCGTCCGTTGACCGATTGACGCCATCGCCCCGCTCGGCGAATCTGATCTCTTCACGCTTGGATGATGTCTGAAAGGCACACACATGCTTGACCCGACCGTGAAGTCCGCCGTCGATGACTGGCTTGCCGATTCCGCCATCGCGGACACCGACAAGGCCGAGGTCCGCGCACTCGTCGATTCCGCCGACGAGCAGGAACTGAAGGATCGCTTCTATCAAGACCTGGAATTCGGCACCGGAGGCATGCGCGGTATCATCGGGGCCGGCCGAAATCGCATGAACCTCTACACCGTCGGCGCCGCGGCTCAGGGGCTGGCCAATTACCTGGTCAAGACGGGCGGTGACTCCGGAGGCGCGGCTGTCGCGATCGCATTCGACTGCCGGCGCATGAGCCAGGAGTTTGCCCGGCGCGTGGCATGCGTGCTGGCGGCTAATCGCATCCGTGTTTTTCTCTTCGAAGCATTGAGGCCGACGCCGGAACTCTCCTTCACCGTTCGAAAGCTCGGATGTACCGCGGGCATCGTCATCACCGCAAGTCACAACCCACCGGAGTACAACGGCCTCAAGGCCTACTGGTGCGACGGCGGTCAAGTCGTCCCGCCGCACGACGCGGGAATCATCGCCGAAGTCCGCCGTGTTGGTCCGTTTTCGAACATCAAACTGATCGATGAACAAACGGCCGTCGAGCGCGGTCTACTCGTGCGGATCGGCGAATCGATCGACGAAGCTTTTCTCTCGAAAGTTGACGACTCGTGCCTTTGCCCTGAAATCAGCCGAAAGCACGGCAAGACGCTGAAAATCGTCTTCACGCCGCTTCATGGAACAGGTCATCGGCTTGTGCCCGAAGCCTTGCGCCGCCGCGGTTTTCGTCATGTCCTGGTCGAGCCGGCACAATCCGAACCGAACGGCGAGTTTCCCACGGTGAAATCGCCGAATCCAGAAGAGTCGGCCGCATTGGAAATGGGCATCGCCCTCGCGCGCCGCGAGCGGGCCGATCTCGTCATCGCGACGGATCCCGACGCCGATCGCGCCGGAATCGCCGTGCGACGCGCTGATGGCGAGTACGAGTTGTTGACCGGAAACCAGATCGGAGCACTGCTCACGTATTTTATCTGCGAACAGTTGACCGCCGCCGGGCGTTTCCCAGAGCGTGCCGTCGTGCTCAGCACGATCGTGAGCAGCGATCTGGCAAAAGAGATCGCCCGCTCATACGGCGCGGAGGTGATGGAGACACTGACCGGCTTCAAATGGATCGCCGCGAAAATCCGCGAATTCGAAGAAGCGGCCGCGCGCGGCGAGCCGTTGAAAACGTTTATCTTCGGAATGGAAGAAAGCTACGGCTACCTGCCTTGCACGTTCGCCCGTGACAAGGACGCCGTCACGAGCTGCGCGTTCATCGCCGATGCCGCGGCTTTCGCGGCCGAGCGCGGGATGACGCTTCATGAGATGCTCGCCGACTTGTTCAAACGCTTCGGCTGTTTTCGCGAAGGCGCGATGAATATCACCATGAGGGGCAAACATGGCGCGGATCAGATCAAGGCCGTGATGCACGCCTTGAGAACGACCGCCCCGCAGACCCTAGGCGGAGCGGCGGTCATTTCGGCGGCCGACCTGCTGACCGGCATCGAACGCCGAATCAAAGATGGCGCGGAAACAAAGTGCTTTGATCTGCCCGCGAGCGACGTACTGATCTTCTCATTGGCTGGCGGGACGAAAGTCATCGCCCGCCCCAGTGGCACTGAGCCTAAAATCAAATTCTACATCTTGACGCGCTCAACCGAACGCGATCTGCCGAAAGCCCATGCGGCATGTACCGAGCTGATTCGCTCAATCGAAAGCGATCTGTCCCGATTGATTGATGCCGCCGGCGCAGGACGATAATCCTTAAGGTGAGTTGCCGATTCTGTCGACACCAGTCCGTGCATTACATCATATAGAACCAGATTGCCGCACCGATTCCGACCAGCAATATCAAAGCTGCCCATGCGAAGCCGCGAAATTTCGGCGTATCCGAATCGATGTCGACCGTCTTGGCATCGCTCGCAACGCCCTGAGCCGGCGCGGCATGACGACTCGCAAGCCGCATCAGGTCGATCGCCAGTGCCTCGCCCGTGTCATAGCGATCGGCTGGATCAGCCGCCAGGCATCGCACGACAATCTCTCGCAGCTCCACCGGCCAGAACGGCGGCAACTCACCAGGATCGACGCTGCGCGCCTCGCGCTGCAGCGCGATCATTGCGCTCTTTGTCTTGGCCTTGATCCGTCGCTTGCCGGTCAGTGCGTAATACAAACAAAGACCCAGCCCGTAGATGTCGCTGGCCGGTGACGCCTTCTCGCCGCGCGCCACTTCCGGCGAAATCCACCCCGGCGTGCCCAGCGCCACTCCGACAAGGTCAGCGAATCCTTCCGAACCGGCGACATCCGCAAGGCCGAAGTCCGTCAGTTTTACCAGCCCGGATTCGTCGATCATGATATTTCCCGGCTTCACGTCACGATGAACAATGCCCGCCGCATGGCCGGCGGACAGCGCGCGAGCGGCGTGTGCGATGATGTACGCCGCCTGTTCGATCGGCAGCGGACCGCGCTGCTTCACAAGCGCCATGAGCGTCAGCCCGTGGACCAATTCCATCGCCAGGAAATATGTTCCGTCTTCCTGGCCGACATCATAGACCGTGACGATATTCGGATGTGACAAACGAGCAGCGGTTCGAGCCTCCTGCATGAAGAGCTTGTGCCCCAGCGTTTCGCGCTGATCTTCGCGACCGGGCACGACTTTCAATGCGACTGTTCTCTTCAGCTCGACATCGAGCACCTCATAGACATAACCCATGGCGCCCTGACCGAGGACGGCCTTGATTTCGTAGCGACCGAGCCGACGACCGATCCACTCGCCCGCCGGCGGTCTCGGCTCGCGCGGCGTCTGCATGACAAGCCGCCCGACGCTCGACGCATGGTCGGCGGCGGCGATGAGCGTTGAACCTAGACGGGCATGCTCGGAGACGGCTTCGCCCAGCGCGTCGGCAATCCTCTCGGCGGCATGGGTGTCGGCGCGCCAGACATGGCCGCAGACCTTGCACTTGACGCGTTTGCCTTCGATTTCGTCCGTCGCGTCATAAACGGCCTTACATTGTGGACAGAGCAGGGGTGCATGATGCGTCGCGTCGGCCGCGCCGATGTCCGTCGATTCGCGTGATGGGCCTTCGGTCATATGTTGGAGCGTTCTGCGCCGCCGATCATGCCTCACATGCCCGTGCAGCCGCACACGGCTGATGGTTTCGACCCATCCGGAAAATCGGCGTCTCGTGCGAGTATAACGGCTTTGCCCAAATCGTCAGAACCGCTAATCTAAATCGCATGAATGATGCCGATCCATCGCCTGGTCCCGCGAAAATCGCGGCATGGCGGAGTCAGGCCGTCGAGTACCTGCGCGAACAGCTTGGCGACGATGCGCCGGCTACGCTGGGTGAGCCGATCGTCTTTCCGCGGTCCCCGCTCGATGGCGATGGTCCGACGGCCGTCTTCGAGTTCACCGCCGCGCGCGGCGGGGGCCAATCGCGGCACTATTACGCCGTCGCCGGCGAGACCGAGCCAAACTACTACCCCGCCGAAGACCTCACGCCTGAAGAGGCGTTTGAACTCCACCTCGGAACAAGATTCATGCTCGTCCTCGGTGTGGCACAAGTTCCCGATGGACAGGCGCTCGCGGATGACACATACGATATGCGACGAGATGCCGCTGAAATCGTCGGACGCGTCCATGACAAAGGATGCGCGGATGATTTGCAACTCGCCGCCATGTTTGACGTAGATGGGCAAAGGCATGCTGTATTGCGCTGTCGCATTGCCGGTCGACCGGTCTATATCATGGGCCGCGATGCGCCCCAGGGCTTCTCAGCCAAGACACACCTCGCGCCACATGTCGCGTATCGGCTTCACATTGGCCACGTGCTACGCCGCGAGGCGCGGCCGGACGCCAAATAGAGCGACTTTTCTTTGACGCAGGCCCGCTTGTGGAGTACCTTTTACAAAGACCGCAATCAAATCCGCACTCATCAAGACAAGGAGAAGATCTCATGGCTGTCGCCACCATTCCACCGCCGGCCGCCCGAAAAGACTTACAGATCAGGCACAACCGTTGCCTCATCGACGGCGAATGGGTCGCGGCCGTCAGCGGACGCACCTTTGAAACGATCAATCCCGCCACCGGCGACGTGATCGCACACATCGCCGAAGGCGACGAGGCCGATGTCGACAAGGCCGTAAAGGCCGCCCGTCGCGCGTTTGAGTCCGGTCCGTGGTCCAGGATCAACGCCAGCGATCGTGGCCGACTGATGAATAAACTGGCCGATCTCATCGAAAAGCACGCCGACGAGCTGGCCATGCTTGAAACGCTCGACAACGGAAAACCATACAACGACGCCCGAAATATCGACGTGTCGCTCACGGTCGCCTGCTATCGCTATTACGCAGGATGGGCCGACAAGATCCACGGCAAAACCATCCCCATCAACGGCCCCTACTTCTGCTACACGCGACACGAACCCGTCGGTGTCTGCGGGCAGATCATCCCGTGGAACTTTCCCATGCTCATGCAGGCCTGGAAATGGGGGCCGGCACTGGCTGCCGGAAACACCGTCATTCTCAAGCCCGCCGAGCAGACGCCCATCACCGCGCTCTACATCGCACAGCTTGCAATGGAGGCCGGCTATCCCGCCGGCGTCGTAAATGTCATCCCCGGTATGGGACCGACGGCCGGCGGCGCGATTGCGCGTCATCACGACATCGACAAAGTCGCCTTCACCGGCTCAACAGAAGTCGGACAACTCATCATGGAGGCAGCCGCGAAAAGCAACCTCAAGCGTGTCAGCCTTGAACTCGGCGGAAAGAGCCCCAACGTCGTTTTTGCAGATGCCGATCTCGACAAGGCCGTTGAAGGCGCATACTTCGCGTTGTTCTTTAATCAGGGGCAATGCTGCTGCGCCGGTTCACGTCTGTTCGTTGAAGAGAAGGTCCATGAAGAATTCGTTTCTCGCCTTGTGCAGAAGGCCAGGAATCGCAAAGTCGGCGATCCGTTCGATGCATCCACGGAGCAGGGTCCGCAAGTCAGTCAGGAACAGTTCGATCGAGTCATGGGCTACATCGATAAAGGCCGCGAACAGGGCGCGAAGATGCTCTGCGGCGGCGGGCGCGTCGGCGACCGGGGCTTTTTCATTCAGCCGACCGTCTTCGATGCCGTGGACGATGACATGACCATCGCACGGGAGGAAATATTCGGCCCCGTGCTGAGCGTGATGAAGTTCAAGGAAATCGACGAAGTCGTGCAGCGCGCCAATCGCAATATGTACGGTCTCGCCGCCGCCGTCTGGACCAAGGACATCCAGAAGGCCATGCGTCTGGCCAACGGCGTGCGCGCCGGAACGGTCTGGGTCAACTGTTACGATGTGTTCGACGCCGCAGCGCCGTTCGGCGGATTCAAGCAAAGCGGAATCGGGCGCGAACTGGGTGAATATGCCCTTCAACACTATACCGAAGTGAAGACGGTGACAGTCAAACTTTGATCTCGCGCGGTTTGAGTCAGCGGCCCGATAACTCGCGGAACGGGTCATGCCCGATACTGCTAAACCGCGCGCCCTTCCTGCCCGAAGACTCTTCGGACCTTATATTCTGGAGATGGCGCGATGATTGAAAGTCCGACGGCTGAACGCAGACAAGAAGTGCGACTGGATTCACAGGATGTCATTCGCTGGAAACGCCCAGGCCGCATGGAAGACGTCAAGGCATGGACGATCGATCGCTCTCCCTCCGGCTACGGCTTTATGTCGCGCGCTGATCAGGCGCCGCGCCTTGGCGATATGATTCACATTCGACGCTTCGATAACGACCGCTGGGCCGCCATTGAAGAGCCGTTCAAAGTCACGCGCGTCCTGCCGGCCACGGACGAACTCGTGGTCATCGGGTGCCGGATCGCGGACTAACCGCCCCTAATCCCTGTCGTTCGTACACGCCCGCATCAGATCCGCATGAAGCAGTTGATGAAACTGCCGCTCTCCGGCCTCGCGCCGGACGGAGAGACGGCCGACGTCGTACGCGCGTGACGCCAATCCGCGCTGCACCGACTCGCACACGTCTATATCCTCCTGCTGCACGCGCTCGCCGACGGCCACGCTGCGCGCGTTATGATCCATCGCCGACGGCCCGACGTCGGAAAAATAGAAATCGAATATCACGCGGCAGCGATCAACACTCAGCGGCAGCACGAGATTGGTATCCATCACGCCCTCATACCAGTTGAGCATGAAGTTCGGATACAGCCAGTAATAGAATGCGGCCTCACCGCGACGGACGCTCGCCGTTTCGGCGTCGCGACCGGTCGTCAATGGGCTGTATTGAAGACAATAATTGCCGCGCGTTTCGATCCTGTATTCAGCGTAATCGAGAACCGTGTTCAGGCTCTTGTGAAGATGAGGCACGTGATAGCCGCCGTCGAGATAGTTGTCGACATAGACCTTCCAGTTGCATTTCAGATCGTAGGAACGGCGCTCGAAGAACTTCAAATCGCCGATGCGCAGCGGCACAATACGGTCGGCCATGTCGCCGAGATACGCGCGAAGTGACGGCGCCGCGGCATCCGATCCGAGCAGCACAAAGACAAAATCCTCCCACGTTTCGACACGAACCGGAATCAACCCGAAGTCCGCCTTGTCGAAGTCCGCCACGCCG
This sequence comes from uncultured Planctomycetaceae bacterium, assembly GCA_964599535.1. GTDB lineage: Bacteria > Planctomycetota > Phycisphaerae > UBA1845 > UTPLA1 > JADJRI01. The sequence goes on along the minus strand of CAZRFP010000016.1, from coordinate 15,488 downwards.
TCCCAATCGGGCATGCCCTTGAGCGAACCGTCCAAGGCATAAGTCCAAGCGTGATACGGGCATTGCATGACCGAGCAGTTCCCGTTCGGCTCATTCATCACGGCCGCCGCGTGGTGCCGGCAGACGTTGTAAAACGCCCGCAACGCCCCATCGCCGCCGCGCACGATGACAAGCGGCTCGCCGGCCACGTCGCAGGTGACGTAATCGCCGGATCTGCGAAGTTCATCCAGACGCGCGACGATCTGCCACGTCCCCCCGAATACCGCCCGCCGCTCAAGCTCGAACACGCGCGCGTCCGTATACCACGCCGAGGGAATCGTTGACGCCCGCTCCAGCGGAAGCGCGGGATCGTAGGCACGCAGGATGTCCGGCACGCTCTTGCTCATGTTATGACCCTCCACTGACTTGGCCCCATCCGGTCAGGATCATCCGAATCAACACATAGGCCAGCAGCACACTGAACGCGGCTCGAACCAGTTTGACCGGCCAAACATGCACCTTGGCCGCCGAGTAATAGGCCCCGAGCATGGCCGGCGGCGCGAGGAACGCTGTGAACGCCAGCGATTGCGCCCACGAATGACCGTGCGTTGACAGATGCGCTGTCTTGAACGCCGCCCCCACGACGCTCGCCCATAGGATCATCACGGCAGAGTTGGCAATCGCGTTGCGAATGGGTATCCGCAAACAGACTTGCTGCGCCGGAACGGCAAACAGTCCACCGCCGATGCCCAGAAGACCGCTGAGCAGTCCGGACGGCAAGCCGACAAAACAAAACGTCGCCGCCTTGGACCGCCCCGCCGCGTCTTCGTCGCTCAATTTCGGGAATCGCGTTTGAGTGGCCAGCCGCTTGATATTGTAACCCAGCACATAAGCGAGGAATCCACCAAAGCCGATTTGCAGATAGCCCTGACCGGACCCTCGAAAGACCGGAAGTTCGCTCAGGAGCACGCCGGCCACCGCGCCGATGATCGCGCCGGGCACCATCCAGCGCGTAATGGGCCGGAGCGTCGCTCGCGCCTGTGCATGTCGTACGACCGCCGGCGCCACGACGAAAAAATTCGCCAGCATGGCTGCGGATTGATACAGATGCTGACGTTCTCCGCCATGTATCAAAACCATTGCCGGGATCATGACGACCGATCCACCGATGCCCAGCAGCCCGCCCGTGAAACCGGCAAACAGCCCTACGGGCACCAAGAGCAGATATTCCATCCATGCCATGTGGCCGGCCTCGCAAGGGCGAACATTGCGCGAAGGACTTAAACCTCAGCGGTACATGCGATTCTACAGGCTGACTTCGTAATGGGCACAGCGCGAAATGCGTCCTCTTAAGAACCGCAGCGTCATCGTTTCGGCGGCACGGGCGACAGCGAGATGCCCGTGCCACACGGCGCAAAAAAAGCGCGACCGAATCTCGATCGCGCTTCATGGAAGCCTGAACGGTCCGGCCTCGATCGCAACGCATCGCGACCGAAGCCGTCCGTGTTGGAATCAAGAGAAACTAGGAAACGGAACGCCCAGCAAATCCGAACAGCGGTAGATCACGAATCCTAGCGTGCCCGCCACGATCGCTAGTGCGGCGGCAAGAAGCACCGTGTAGATGTCGTTCCCGGCTGCGGGTCGTGATCCATAAGGCGGCATGGCCATAATCGAACTCCTCAAGAGTCGTTGTATATCATCCTCGAAGTGCAAAACTGGCTTCGTCGCGGGCCAGGTCGCCGGGCTGAATCTGACCTTCCGTCGTCTCCAATGAACCGGCGCAGGCGTTGGCCTCGACGCGCGTGATGCGCAGCGTGCCCAGATAAAGCGGCTTGGCACCGGCAGCACCCGGTCGATACAGCAGGAACGTCATGCCCTCAACCACACCGTCTGCGCTGCCGACGGAAATGCTCGCCAAGCCGTCTTTGACGCTGGTGACTTCGCCGCGGATCGGCGACGTGACCATCGGCGTGCTCGCCGGCGCCACGCTGGGGATGCCGGCCTGCACGATGCCTGGACCTCCGGGAATCTGAATGACGCCGGCGACCTGATCGCGCGAGATCGTTTCGATCTGCTCTCGCAATGCGCGAATCTGCGACTGGGCCATGGCGACGCTGCTGGTCAACTCCTTCACGCGATCATTGAGATCGACGTTCAGCCGCTCCAGTTCGCTATTGCGGCGACTGAGCTTGGCGATGAACTCGGCATCGCGCGTGCGCGCCGTGTCGAGCAACTTGTTGTGATCCGAGAGGCTGGCGCTTTGTCCCATCGCGACTGTCAGGCGATTCGCCTCGGCGGCATAGTCGCTCTCAAGCTTGGCGAGGGCGCGTTCCTTTTCGGTCACTTGCGCCTTAAGGCTGTTGATCGACTCAAGGTCGCTCAGGTGCCGGGCCAGTGCGTTCTGTGCTTCGAGCGCGGCGTTGGCTGCGATGGCGCGAGCCTTGGACTGCTCGGACAAGGCGGCTTCTTTCCAGTTGCCGGCCGACTGCCGCCAGTTCTCCTGTTGTGAGAACGCGGCGACCGTAAACATGCTTAGGGCCACCGAGAGCAGCGCGAGCAGCACGACAAAAACTTTGGTGAGGACGCTCACAACGTCACCTCCTGCTGAGCCAATGGTTTGTTATCGAGTCGAACCGGTGGGCAGCCGCGTCAGTCGGCTCCATTCAAATGCGCCCCCCTCAGGGCGGAAATCGGTTCGAAACGCTTGATGCCTTATCGCTAACGTCAACCGCGTATTGAGGCGTGGTTCCGTCCAATTCGCCGGCGCCGGTATTCCGGGGCGTCGGCAAACGGAATCACTTGATTATCCCCCACCGCCCTGCGTTTTGCAAGCCCCCAAGGCGATCGAACTCGCATCTCATTGTACCCGGACCTTCCGGAGCAAAACGGACGGTACTGCCCGCGATCGCACCATTGGCCGCCTCACTCGATATCACATGATCAACGCCCGAAATCGTGGCACAAACCGCAGCCAAAGTAACGGTTCGGCTTGACCCTGTGACTCGATAACGATTAAAGTCATAGGTGAGGATGCCCTGCGTGCCTGCCTTTGGGCGTCCGCAAATGGGGTGGACATTCGCCCGCGAATCCGACGCCACACGGCGCGCCGTTTCGCGATCGTCGAACCCGACCGAGTCCACCTGTGTCGTTCCTGCCCATGAGGAGATGGCCGATGAGGTCGTACGTCAAAACCGGCGCTTGTCTTTCGCTGTTGGCATGCGCCCTGAGCGCGACGGCGTCCAACCGCGCGATGGCATCCGATTTGCTCTCCGCCGAAGCGATTGATCAGCTTGCCGCCCGGCGCTTCTGGCAAACGTCGGTGCCCATCCCCGCGGGCGATCGCGTCGCGCGAACTGTTTTGCTCGACGATAATCTCTACGTTCTAACCGAGAAGAACATTGCATATGCCGTTCATGCCATGACCGGCGTCATCCGGTGGACGGCGCTCGTGGCTGATCCCGGCCAAACCGTCATGGGGCCGACCCATTCTCCGCAGTATGTCTTTTTTACGGGGCCGGCCACCGTAAAAGTGCTGGATCGGGCGACGGGCGATCTTGTCAACGAGCCGCGCGCGCTGCGCGGCGCGATCTTCGATCTCGCCCACGACATCGCCACCGTCTCGATCGGGCAAGCCAACGGCATACGCCCAGACGATATTCTCGACATCTATCGAAACGACGACGATGTCGGCCAGCCTGATCGCGTCGTCGCGCGATTGCGCGTCACAATTGTCGAACTTCGCCAATCCAAGGGCGAAATCATCCGGTCGGAACGAACGATACGAGTCGTGCCCGGCATGCGCGTCGCGGCGAATGTCAAACTGCCGCTGCAATCGGTCAAACTGCCTACGGCCGCCATGTGCGCGGCCGTTGCCGATGCAAGCAACCTCTATGTCGGCGCCGCAAATCAGCGCCTCTATTCTCTCGACATTCTCGCGGGCGTCCGCAACTGGGAGACATTCGTCTCGCGAGGCGTTTCGACTCAGCCTCTGCTGATGGGCGAAAATCTCTACTTCGCGACTGAATCCGGAACCGTGACCGCGTGCGTGCTTGGCGCGACGAAGCGTGACGAAGCCCGCCGCAGGTGGACGTTCGAAACCGAAGGCCCGATCCTGCAGCGAATGGCCGGCGGCCAGGACATGATCTATGTCGCATCCGAAGATCGGCAGTTGTACGCGCTCGATCGAGAGCGCGGCCGGCGTGTCTGGTCGAAGAGGTTCGACAATTCCGCCGCCCGGGCGCCGGTGCTTGCCGGTGATCGAATCTACCATTCAGTCATCAAGCAGGGCCTGTTCTGTCTCGACGCCAAGACCGGCGACGAGTTGTGGCGACTGGACGAAGCGGGGAGCTTTCTCGCACACTTCGAGAAAGACGCTTACGTCCTGGTCAATGGTGCATCGCCATCGATCATTCGGCTGGATTCCCTCAAGGGCAATGAAAAGGCTCGCGTGAGTGCTGGAAGGGCGACGCATGCACAGGCTTCCGATGGCGAAAACCTCATCTTGCTGACGGACGCGAACGGTACGGTCATGTGCATTCGACCGAAAAGCGCGCCGCCGCTCAAGCCGGAAGAACTCGCGGCCGTCTTGCGAAACGACGCCCGCGCACGCGAACTGGCGCGAATGAGCGCCGAACAGCTTGCCGCAGCCAGCCGCAAGACTGAGGCCGAAGCGCCGGCGCGGCCCGACATCAAGTACATCGATGAAGATGATCTCTTGGGCAGCCGCAGCACCGCCAAACCGGCCGGCGGCCGTGGACTCGTGGACGCCGAAGAAAGGCCCGCCGAACCCGCTCGTCGCCCGGCCCGTAATGAAGACGAAGTCGATGATGAATCTGACGACGATGCCGACGATGATGATGACGCGGATGATGAAGACGACGGCGATGATGAGTCCGACGATGACGAAGACGACGATGAGGAGGATGAAGACGAGAACGAGGACGAGGATGAAGACGATGACGAAGACGAAGACGATGACGACCGCTGATCGCTGAGTTCACAACCGCGATTCCATCGAGACGACCGCGCTGAATCGCGCCGTCCGTTCGCATATCTCATCCGAAAACCGGCCGACGCTGCATGAAAACAAGTCGCGTGTCTCGCGTTGGCCGAAATTCGCTTTCCTGTTATTCTGACGACCGATTCGCCCATGCGGGGTGGATCGGTCGTTTTCGTTATCCGGAATCCGACCCGTCGCGTTTTCTGTCTGAGCCTGACATGCCCAATCACAAGATCAAACGCGCCCTCATCGCTGTTTATGATAAAACCGGCATCGCCGAGTTCGCCCGCGCCCTCGTTGACGAATTCGGCATCGAGATCATCTCGACTGGCGGGACGGCCGCGCATCTGAAGGCGGCCGGAATCCCCGTCACGATGGTTGAGGAAGTTACAGGATTTCCCGAGATGCTCGACGGGCGCGTGAAGACGCTACATCCGAAGATTCACGCGGCCATCCTCGCTGATCGCGACAACCCCGATCACATGCGGCAGCTTGTGGAGCACGAGATCAAGCTGATTGATATGGTCGTTGTGAATCTATACCCCTTCGAAAAAACGGTGGCTGATCCCAACTGCACTTTCGAGCAGGCCATCGAGATGATCGACATCGGCGGTCCATGCATGTTGCGGGCGGCGGCGAAGAACCATAAACAGATAATCGTAGTCGTCGATCCAGCATCCTATGAGATTGTGCTTCGTCAGATGCGGACGTATCGCGAAGAGCGAAACGAATCGGGCTGGCAAGATTTACATGAGGGCGGTGCATTCGGCGCTTTTTGGGAAACGTCGCAATATGACAGCCACATCGCTACATGGGTCGGCCGGGATAACGAAGGGCAATCACTGACCCGTGTATTGCATCTTTGGAGATGGGGCAAGCTTCGCTACGGCGAGAATTCACACCAGTCATCTGCAATCTTCTCGATCGCACACGAACACGGTCCGTCCAATCTCTGCGCTTCCGGTGCGAACTTCATGACACCCGAAAAGTGTGCATCGGCAGTTCCGATGTCCTTCAACAACTATGTCGATGCCGATGCGGCACTGCGCATTTGTAGTGAACTGGCGAGAGCGGCTGCGACGACGAAGAACCGGAACGTTTGTGTCTTTATCAAACACACCAACGCATGCGGTGTCGGCGTAGCGGTTGATCCGATCGAAGCCTATCACCGGGCGTACCTCGGCGACCCCAACGCGGCGATGGGCGGAATTCTGGCGGTCGGCTTTCCCGTTGATGCCGAGTTCGCCGCTGCCGTGATGGAGACCTACGACCGAATCGGCAAGCCCGCCGGGGCCGGCGGGTTCTTTGTAGAGGTCTTCGTGGCGCCGTCATTTGACGAATCGGCGGTGGAAGTCATTCGTTCACGTAAGAAATGGGGCACGAACGTCCGGTTGCTCGCAGTGGGCGACAAGACCGCCGAAACCACTCTCAACAGTCTTGAGTACAAGACCATTGCAGGCGGCATGCTGGTGCAGACTGCCGACACGCTCGGCCTCAACGAAGATCAGTGGAGAGTCGTCACGAATCGAGCTCCGACCGATTCGGAAATGTCGGACCTGCGCCTCGCCTGGCTCATCGCCAAACACACCAAGAGCAACGCCATCAGCATCTGTAAGGAGGGCATGCTCATCGGCAATGGCGCTGGGCAGATGTCTCGCGTCATGTCCTGCCGCATTGCCACCTGGCTGGCACGCGAAAACGGCCACGCCGACAAGCTCGCCGGAAGCGCCGCCGCCTCCGACGCCTTCTTCCCATTCCGCGATGGACCAGGCATCCTCATCGATGCCGGCGTCACTGCCATGATCCAGCCCGGCGGCAGCAAACGAGACGAAGACGTCGTCGCGGCCTGTAACGAACGCGGCGTGGCGATGGTGTTTTCGGGGACAAGACACTTCAGGCATTAGGAAATGCGGATCACACAATCGAAGAATGATCATCGCGCTGACCATTCAGCACGCACCTGCAAGCCACTGGAACCGTACCGTGGCAGAACCTCATTCATCGACTCAAAACGGCCGTTGGCCACGTACTCGGGTCAATGAACCAGTTCAACTCATCGCCCACCGTGATCGACTGGCGACCAAGCTCACTGTCTTCGACCATCACAAAAAAGCCGATGCGCGGGTTCTCGGCCGGGTCGAATCCGCTGAGAATCGCACCCGGCAGTTGCGCCGTGAGCGTGTAGCCTCCACGCGATACGATCGAAGCAACGGGGATCTCACCCGGCTTCGGCAGCGGAGCGTCGTCCGTCGCACGCTGCACCTTGTCCGCCCCGGCCACCGCCTTTCGGCCGTCGCGACCTCCGCCGATCGGCAGAAAGTGGAAATGCTGACAGAATCGGGTCGCGCGGCGGATGCCGCGTGTATCGCGCATGTCGGTCATGACGCGGATGTTGTCCGACTTCCAGAATCGCTCCGGATCGCATCGTGGCGGCTGCTTCTTGCCGGAAACGCGCACGCCGAGATACAGCCCGTCATCGTCCCATGTCGCGAATACATCGGCGAAGCCTTTCTCGCCGTCGAGCAGGTGCAGCGCCGGTAGCTTCCACCGCTCTTCCCATCCCTCGACACTACCGTCGATGCCCGGCGCGCGATGGCATCGATGCAGCGGGAACTCGAACTTGAAGAGAAATCGGTTGGGGATCGTGAGCGACATGGCGGCATTATAGCAAGCAGCGAGGAAAGCAGCGAAAGCGATGCTGCGTGGGCGCCGAATGATATCGCGCTGAAGTAGTTCGAGCGCCTTGGTAGTTGCTGCACGAATTCGGCCGATCGAAGAGCGCCTACCACGCCTTCAATTCGCCGACGATCTCCTCCACCAGATCCTTCACCGTGACGATACCGAGGCATTGCCCCCGTCCGTCGACGATGATTGCCATCCGGCGAAACTCGCGCTGCAGGCGCGCCAGCGCGTCAATGACGCGCGTCTCCGGCGTGATTTCGACGGGCGGGCGCATCAGATCGCGCGCCGTTCGCCCCGGCGGTGATGTCAGCAAATCCAGCACATGCACGACCCCGATGATCCGGCGACGCTCGCCTCCATGCACCGGCAGGCGTGAAACTCGCGAAATCCGCAGCACCGGCTCGGCCGTCGCGCGAACCGCATCCGCCGGCAGTTGCACAATCTGATGAAACGGCACCATCACGGCCGACACGCGCAGGCCGCGCAATCGGCCGATCCGTTCCAGAATCGCCACCTGCGTCAGCGTCAGCGCCCCCTCCGCCGCGCTCTCGCGCAGCATCTGATAGACATCAAGCCGCGACTGCACCGGCGCCCCGGCGGCGCTGCTCGAACTCAATCCGCGAAAGGCAAGCTCCGAAAATTTGCGCTGCAGCCAGATGATGCCGCTTATCTCGCAAAATCGATGTGCCCAGCGCAAGAATCGCGAAAACAGCAACATGAACCGGTCCGCGTTGCGGTTGAACACGTTCTTCGGAACGGCCTCGCCGAAGACGAACACGACAGGCGTGAGAATCAGCGTCGTGTACAACTCCGCAAGGCGCTCCACTTCATCCGGAGAACGGCCCGTCAACGATCGCACAAAGATAATTGTCAGGCACACCGGCGCGAGATAATTCGCCATGTTGGTGCCGAAGATCACCGTAAACAAGAACGCGGCACGGTCGCGTAAGATTTCCTGCAAGCGCAAGGCGCGCCTGTTCTTCTGATGCGCCTCCAATCGCAGGCGCGTCGTGTTAATGCTATACAGCCCCGTTTCAGCACCGCTGAAGACGCCCGATAGAAAGACCATCACGGCGCAAAGGACAATCCAGATGCACAACTCGATCGTCGAGATCGCCGCGAGCATCACATGCCCCCCCCGCTGCCCGGCCGATCCATCGGCGTCAATGGCCACTCCGGCTCGCTGCGCGACTGCTCCAATAGAATCTTCAAATCCGGATTATCGAGAATGGGTGCCGACAAAATCACTTTCACGCGAACGATTCGCCGTCGCCGCATCATCAGCACGACCAGCCTCGTCTCGCCGATCAAGACTTCATCGCGCGGCTCGGGCAGCCGATCCAGCTTCTCCGCGATCAGCCCACCGACCGTGTGAATCCGCGTCTCTTCCTCAGGCAGCTCGAATGCCTGGCAGAAGTCCCCCACGTCCATGCCTGCGTCGACCAGATACGTCAAGTCATCCAGTCGCTGAATCAGCGGTTGCTCCGGGCGCTCTTCCGGCGCGCGAAGCTCCCCGACGATCGCCTCGACCACATCCTCCAGCGCGACCACGCCCGCCAGACCGCCGTACTCATCCACGACGATCGCCAGTTGCGAATGCGTGTCGCGAAAGTGCTTCAACAGAGCCTCGCTGCCGGCCTGCTCGGGGATGAACTGCGCCGGCCGTATCATCTGACGAATCGGCGCGGTCGGGCTGAGCATGATGCCGCGCACCGCCACGATGCCGACGATGTTGTCAACATCGCCCTCGAAGACAGGTACGCGCAGCAGGCGGTGCGTCTTGAAGAGCCGGATCAACTCGTCGCGCGGTCGCGACAGGTCAAATGCAACGACATCAACGCGCGGCGTCATCAGCGCACTGACACGCAGATTCTTCAGATCGAGCAACTGATGCAGCAGCACGTTTTCCGCGTCGTCGAGAAGACCTTCGTTGCGGCTGATGTTGATCAATCGCTGCAAGTCGTCCTCGTCGATGGATTCCGCCGGCGTGGACGTGATGATGCGCGTCATCGGCTCGACGAATGCCGCATTCATGAACCGGCGCAACGGATGCGTTCCGATTTCCAGCCACCGAAGCGGATGAGCCACGATCGGTGCGAGCCGATCCGTCATCGTCAACGCCACCAGCTTCGGCAAAATCTCTGCACCCAGCAAAACCAGCGTAAAGCCGAGAATGCCGTAAATCGTCGTCCACAGCGCCGAACCCCCGCCGAGACTCGCCACCGTCAGACCCAGAATCGAATAAAGCAGAATGTTGACGGCCGTGTTTGAAAGCAAAACGGTCGCGAGCAGGTCCGACGGGTTTTCGCGCAATCGAACGATGGTGGCCGCCGCGGACGACTTAAGCGTTCGATACCGATTGAGCTGTTGCCGATTGAGCGAGAAGAGCGCCGTCTCGCTGGCGGAAATCGTTCCGCTCAGCCCCGTGAGCAGAATCAGCGCGATGATCTCCGGCAGATTGTGAAGCAGCGCTGGAAGGTCATCCGCGGACGCCGTGAGCATGGTGCCTTCGTCGTTTCGAAACCGCCTTTTGCGCCATTGCCGCTCCGTTTCACGCGTGGCGCAATCGAGCCGGCATGATAACACACAACTGGCCGGGTGTATTCCCCACTCGGGCGTTCCGTGAAGAGTGTCAGTCTATGACACCAGGAAAAATCTTTTGCGCCGTTTCCGCGCGCGCGGCACACGAGCCTTGCGGTAGTAGATGAGGAGCCTTGCGGCCGCAACCTCTCCTGGAGAAGTCGTGAGCAACCTGGTTCGGAACAATGTCGGGAACGAAGGAGCATCCGCCGAGTAGGCCGATGGACACCGATTCTCGCTTTGTGTCGAAGGGCAAACTGACAAACTGACATTCGAAAAAGGAGTCGAAAAATGCATCCAAACTGGATCACACGGGGAATCTGCGCGCTCGCATTGCTGCTTCTCGCCGCGCCTGTCATGGCCGATCCCGCGAGCCGCAAGGTGTTCTACTCGGTCTACAACGATCCCTCGGATAAGGCTTCCGGCGTGCGGTACAAAGTCACGCTCGAACTCGCTTTTGTCGTCGAAGATTCCGGCTGGACGGCGTGGGAAGTGCTGGAATTCCGAGTGTCCCAATATGACGAATTGGGCGAATTCGTGAATCAGTGGATTGAGACGCTGCCGGAGGTACGGAGCAACGACAATTTCTGGTGGATCGAACATCAGGATCCGGAAGTACCGCAGACCTCCGAGTTCACGATGCCCCCCGAGATCTCCGGGCTGGCGCCGTCGGTCGACCCGGAAGCCCCGGACCTTGAGTATTCGCTGGAAGGCGTTTCATGCGATGTCTGGTGCTCGACCGACAAGTACGTCGTGCCGACGTTTACGAGCCTGCGATTTCAATTGTCAGGCTCGCCTGAGCCGGATATTGACGAGGATGAAGAACCGGCCGAGACGGAAGACGAATCTTTGAGCTGATCTCGGATATACTCGACCGCCTCGCGGCGCTGAAAACGAGGAAACAGGAAGTCATCACGATATCTGGCAATGTCGTATCGCAGTGATTTGATGTCCCGCTCCAGACCGTGATCGGGATGCTTGGTGTCAAGGGCATCAAGCATCCCCTTCGCGTCATCAAGCATTGCAATGGCCAGAGCTTCATCGTCAAGCGTGCGAAGGCGACCCCTGCATTTGGCGACGCGAAAAAGACAGCGAACAGCGTTTAAACCATCATCCATCGTTTGAGGAGCAAGCTCCCTGATCCGATGATATATCGCAATGCACTCCTCATGAACTCTCAGCGCTTCGTCGTGACATTCGAGGTCGAGCAGACAGCTACCAATCTTGTTAAGAGAATTTGCGAGACTTCGCAACAACATGACATCATCGGTTCCCTTTGCCATCAAGTCTGAAATGACCTTCCGCGCGCGCTCAAACTCCCGCATCCCAGCCTCGGGATCCCCGCGCCGCTGGTACCTTCGGCCATCAAGCGTCATAAGAATCGATGCCCGCCACTTCCAAAATGCATCACGGGGACTGATCTCCAGACCGCGCTGAAGGAAGATGTCGGCCGCGTCACGCAGCGCGTCTGCACGTTCATCTTTGTTCTGCGTATAGAGAATCGAGGCAAGCCCCGTGCATGCATCAAATCGCGCCGCCAGGAGATAGGGGTCTTGCAGATTAGCAATGTCGCTGACGCGAAGCGAAGTCTCAAACAACTGCACCGCATCGTCCAATCGGTCCAAGTCGCGCGCGGCGTTGCCGATTGCGTTATACGCAACGGCGTCCAGACCCGCCTGAGCGACATAGGCGACTCGTTCAGCCTTTTGCCAAAGCGACAGCGATACGATCAGAGAAACGCCCATGAGCAATAGAAACGCGCCGGCCACGATCGCCTGTGTGCGATACCGGCGAAGCGTCTTACGAAGGTTGTACCAATAGTCGTCAGCCTTGGCCGTGACCGCTTCGCCTCTCAGCCAGCGCTCAAGGTCATCCGCCAACTCGAAGGCCGTCTGATAGCGGCGCTCCGGCTCCTTGGCGATGGACTTCAGGATAATGCGCTCCAGATCGTCGCCCAGCTCGCCGGATGGCACGTAGAGGTGCAGCGCCTGAACGGCTTTTCGCGCGCGGAGCGGCCGCGCCGGTTCGACGGAGATGATCCGGTCGCGAACCGCGATCGGTGAACCCGTCACGTCGTAGGGGTAGTCGCCCGTCATGAGCTGATAGAGCGTCACTCCGAATGAATAAATGTCGCTCCGCACGTCCGGCGGCGCGGCGTTGTCGCTGACCTGTTCCGGACTGAGATACGGCAGCGTGCCGACGAACAGCCCTTCCCCGGAGAGCAGCGTTGCATCATTTTTTGAATCGAGGACTTTCGCCACGCCGAAATCCACGAGGTGCGGCACGCCTTCGTCATCCACGAGAATGTTCTTGGGCTTGATGTCCCGATGCATGATTCCGCGTTGATGCGCGTAACCGAGCGCGCGAATCACGGTGATCATGAGGCGAACGACGTCGCGAATGCCGAGCTGGCGCGCAACGACATGATGATCGAGCGGATCGGCGCTTTGCACGCAGTCCATCGAGAACCAATAGTGTCCCTGCACAACTCCGCAGTCATGTATCTGGGCGATATTCGGATGGTGCAACTGCGTGACGACATCTATTTCGCGGCGAAATCGGGCGACCTGCATCGGCGATGAGAGCGGCCCCTGGCGCAGCAGCTTGATCGCCACGCGACGCCTTGTGGATTCCTGAATCGCCTCATAAACGACGGCCTGACCGCCCGAGCCGAGTTTCGAGACAACCGCGTATCCGGGTATGTGCGCGCGGAGAAACTCCACCTCTTCCGCGGAAAGCGCTTCAGGAATGTCGGCTATTTCCAAGGGGGGCAGTTCAACGGCCATCCGCTGCGCGCGGCGGATGGAATCCGCCATGCGAAGCTGTTCCAGTGCTTCGTTCGCCAGATCGGGATAATGCTTGCGAACCCATGCCAAGTCCAACGCTTCCGACGGGCAACGTCTGAGAATCTCATCAACCACCTGATCGGTCAGCGCTCCATTGCGATCGACCTCCAAGGTAGTCTGAATCATCCGAACCATGATCAGTGCCCAATCAGGCCCCGGAGCTGCCCGGCGATTTGCCGCGCATGACATCGCTGAGGAGCGTTAGCCCGCGATAGAGGTAGCCGCGCACCGCATCAGTTGAACAGTTCAATCGGCTTGCAATTTCATTCTTGTCCAGCCCTTCGATGTGATGCATCCAGATGGCTTTATCATGCGGATAAGGCAGCGACTCGATGGCCGACTTGACCTGCTGCGCAACTTCATTCAAGGCAGCCAGGCTGCTCGGCGTTCGTTGAGGAGCGACCACCAACTCCGCCAGACCAACGAGTGACGTGGTCATGTCATGCGGCGCGATTTCGCGAAACGCATCGCGCTTCTGATTGAGATGAAATCTCAAGTGGCTGATTAGGATGTACTTCGCGACGCTCACGAGCCAACTTAACAATTGATCGTCGTTAAGCCCCTGCAGCATGCCCTCGGCGCGAAACGCGGCGATCCAGACTTCCTGCAGGATGTCATCCACGCCGATTCGCTGCGTAGTGCCCTCTGGAATGCGCGAAATCACATACTTACGCAGCGGCTCCCCCGCCGAACGCAGCCGGATTTGAAGTGGTGGATTGCTGGATCTGGCGCATTCCGCCGGAAGTGCCGGCAACTGCTCGGAATTCTGATATAAGGAATCTTGATTTTGCATATGAACGCGCACCCCATCTCACGCAGTCAAACTGCCGTGAGTGCACCGATTATATGCAATTATCGTGTAGGTTCACAACAAGAATTGCTCCTATCGGGAATTTGCCCGTAGGAGCCACTGGTGACTGTCTAGAAAACAGAGCACACCGCCGGGCCTGGCCTCGGTAACGGAGGTACCTCGATGCCGAAATCCAGGCACCGGCGGTGTAGAGGCATTTCACGCATCAAGTGAACGGTCTGTGCGAGCACCGACCGTACTGCTTCGAGGATGAGCCTGCCTCTCTCGAGCAACGCGGGTGTGTTGTGAGGTCGCTCGCTGCTCTTCACTCCCAGGATACTTTTCGATAAACAACACAAGAGCGCCGCCACGAGAAAACTCTCGCGCGCGCTCAGGCGTAGACACCATTCCTGATAACGACTCCCATTCCCAGCCTCGCAAACTTGTGTTCTGGCGATTTACCAACTCGCCGAGGTGAAATCGCATTCCGAACTCAAAGCGCGCGCGAATTCGCAATTTTTTTCCTTTTTTTTCGCGACTTCAGCCGGCCCACACCGCGATTCGCGCCAACGACATGCCCTGTTCCTGCCTATCGCGCCTGAGCGTTTTTTCGTTCAGAGACACATGGCGGCGTTTTCAAATGTCTCTGTCATTCTTCGTGTGCTATGATGAGCGCACTGTGGAAGGAACCTATTGAGCTGCAGCCTTAAAGTGGACCGAACAACCCCGTCAGAACCGTCACGACACGTAGGCACGACCTCGGTCGCCATGAGCCGAGCAGCGCGCTATGCCTTGCTCGGCGCGCTATTGACCGTGCTCGGGGGCGTCTCATGGTTCTTGCTGATAGAGGTCGCATGGATCCGCACCTACGCGATTCCCAACGTCGCCCTTGTGCTGATCGGAATGGGACTTTGCTTCACAGGCCTTAAGTCGCGGCAGTCGAAGATCACAATCATTGCTTCGGGGATCAGCGCGGTCGTCGGGCTGGGATTTCTTGTGTCCATTTTTGTGTTGATGCGACTGCCCGAGCCTGCCACCGCGATGGCCAACGGTCAGTTGACGCCTGACTTCACGTTGACGAATCAGGACGGCCACTCCGTTTCACTCGGAAATTACCGTTCCCACGGCCCGGTGCTACTCGTTTTCTATCGCGGATTCTGGTGACCGTTCTGCATCGTGGAGCTTCGAGGTCTCGGAGACATTCATCGAAAACTGGCGGAACAGAACGGAGCGGTCATCGCCATCTGCGTCGATTCCGTCGAAGAGAATCGTCGGGTCAAGGAAAAGAACAATCTGCCCTTCGACATTCTCAGCGACAGTGACGCACGGGTTATTGCCGACTACGGGCTGTTGTTTCGCGAACCCATGCGCGGGATCGACATTGCCCTTCCGGCGAACTTCCTGCTCGATGCGCAAGGTCGCGTTGCATGGAAGTGGATCGCCCCGCGCGTGCAGGATCGCGTCGATCCCGAGGTGGTCGAGGCTCAGATTGAAATGCTGCTCAAGCGCCCATCATGAAGAAGGCCCCGGACGACTTTCATCGCCGAGGCCTGGTCTATGGCACCCCCACGGGGACTCGAACCCCGGTCTCCAGGATGAGAACCTGATATCC
>CAZRFP010000015.1:0-41077 GCA_964599535.1 uncultured Planctomycetaceae bacterium | reverse complement strand
CATTGCATTCTTCATTCTCTATTCCGCATTCTTGATCTCTCTCCGCCTGTCGTTCCAGTTGATCCGCCATCCATCGCACAAGCCGATCCATCAGCGCGCGATAGCTGTACTGCTCCAGGACAACCTTGCGCATCGACGCCGCCACGGCCGCTCGCTCATCGGGATGCGATAAGTAATGCTCCAGCCGCGCTCGAAACTCCGACTCCGTCGAAAATACGATGCGATCAATCTCCGGCCACACCTGCCCCGCAAGCTGCACCAACTTCGTCTCAAACAACCGGCGATACTGCTCGAAGTGCCGCGCCGTCTGAACGAAAGGCGCCTGCGGATCATGGCCGTTGAATCGCCGTAGTTCCGCATACTCCGCGCGCGCGCCTTCCGGCAGATCGTCCACACGCAGCGCGACGCCTGGCGCGTGACTGCCCTGCACGAGCCAATCATAAATCGCCCGCGATACGCGGTGGGCCACATCCGCGCCATGCTTGCGAATCAGGAAAAACCCGCCCGCCGCCAGCCCATCGAACACGCGCTGATGTAGCGCCGGATTGCATCCCGCGTGAAGATGGACCTTCGCACCGCGAAACGCCGCCCCCAGTTCCCGTCCATGCGCGATCGTTCCGCGCGCGAACGTCGCAAACCGCGGATGTCGCTCCCAGCCTTTGCCGTACAGATGCAACGTGCCGCCCGTTTCGCGCGACCAGTTCGCCGCCCATTCGATCGTCTGTTGTCGCAGCAGTCGCTCCGTAAGCGGCCGCGCGAAGTTTGCCACGATTTCGTCGCGCTCCGGCGACGCAACCGCCGTGTTCGTCGATGCCGCGAGACGATCGGTCAGAAAGTCAAGATGCAGCGAACCGTTCAGAGCGCCGCGACCGGCCAGACCGCACAATTCTTCGTAGATCGCATCAATGAGTACGCTCAGGTGCGTGCCGCGCGGGCCTTCCCGCATGCGCCGATGCAGCAACTCCGGCGGCTCTGACGCGTGCGTCGCGTATGCGACATCGCACTGAAATTCAGGCGCGTCTGAAACATCGCCATGTGGCGACAGCGCGCCAGGGTGCGTCGCCATCTCGCACGGCATGAACCGCTCGGCCGGATAGTCATGTTTTTCGGTTAACTCATCAGCGCCCTGGCCCATGCAAAAATCGAGAATGTCCATCGCGCGGCCGCTGCGCGCGTCGTAGAGCCAGTTCAGCCGATCCTGGACCCACGTCACCACGGGCACATTCGCGATCAGGTTTTGCTGCTGTGTGCGCCGCGTGTGATCGATGAAGAACACGAGGTCGGGCTTGAATTCGCTGATAGCCGTCAGCGCCCGCGTCGGCGGAACAAAGCTGTGCAGATCAGGCTCAATCAACGTCAGCGTTTGACAACCCAGTTCGGCGAACGCCTCCATCGCATCCCGCGTGGAAAACTGAAGCACCGTCGTATACCGGCTCGTCACCGCCATGACGCGCAGCGGTTCGCCTCGGCCGCTCAATGCTAAGCGATAGCGCTTCGCCCACCATTCGGCATTGCGATCCTGATACGTCGCTTCCGCGCTCTCGCGCGCCTCGGCTGCACGCACCTTGCTCCGCGCCTCGGCCGCATGAACGATCGCCCGCGTTTGGCTCGTCGTCTCAGTTTGCCAAAGGGGCGACGCAACGATGGTACCCGGCTGGGGTGCATCGGTCCGCGCGGCGATCTCGCGCTCGAACACGCGGTGCGCCTCACCGCCCACGCACCAGACGACGCGCTCGTCGCTCAGCAATTCTTCCCACGCGTTCAAGTGCAGCGCGGCCGCGACCGCGACAAGCGACGGCTCGACGACGTAAATCAGCGGCGACGCCCCGTGCAGCGTGTCGCGCGTCGCATGCCAATACACATCCAGCGGCGCGCCCAGCGCGAGACCGTCGATCACGATCGGCGCGATGACGCGATCCGCCACTTGTCTCGCGATTTCTTCCACACGCTGCGGCGGCGCGAGCGGACCAAACGCAGGCCGCCAGCGCTGCGCATCCGACTCGAATGCCTGCCATCGGCCGTCCGTCGTCTTGTGCAGCTCCAGCGACGCCGACCACCAGGCCGCGTCCATCGCATCGACCCACGCATGCCGCTGCCGAGCAATCTCGCAGCGCGAAGCATAGCCGGCCGAAAACGTTCCCCAGTCCGCCAGCCCATTCTGCTTCGTGGCCGACAACTTTCGTCGCAGATCGGCAAAATCTGCGCGTTCGGTCAGTTCGGGATCAAATCCCTTGCACGTTTCAAGCGCGCGGTGAAACAGGCCGCACTTGATCAGGCGCTGAACCAGCAGCCATCGAAGCTCATCGTCCGCAGGCATCTCGGTCAGCGCCTGCGTCGCGAGATTGACGAAGATCACGCCGTCCCCGGATTGACCGAGGCGGAGCAACTCTTCTCTTGAAATGGCAGAGGCGGACATGCGTTCCGATCGTTGCGCGGTAAAAATCGGCAAAACCAGGCACCCGGAAATGATCGGTCCCATTTCAACCAGCCCTTGAAACGTTATGCCGTACTTTGAACCACAACTGCCGATAATAACATTGCATGATGCAAGAAAAGCCGCCCGGCGTGCATCGCGCGGCGGTCGGAGTGTTTGTACACGGCGTGATGCGAAGCGACATGAGCGACTGGCCGGTGACATTCTCACTCCCGCAGGGATTCACGATCGGCGGCCTGACGTCGTGGGCCGTGCGGCTGACGGATCAACTGCTTACGGCTGGTCGCGAAGTCCGTTGGGTCGTGCATGAGCCGTATGACGGCTTTCGTGAGATTGATCGTTCGTACATTCCGAAATCGCCTCGGTTTCGTTGCCGCTTTGCCGCGTCGATGCAATCCGAGCGAAACCGTCCGGACTGGATCGCCGCGTATCGCGAGATGCTACCGACGCTTCTCCTGCCGGCCGTGCGAGACGAGAGCCATGCCGTTGCCGAGGCACTGTCCGCCTGCCACGCCGATGCCTTGCGCGTCGTGGCCTGGAACCACAGTGATAGCGCCTACGACTACGCCTGCCTCGCGCATTACGAATCAACGGCCCACTGTTTTGTCGTCAACACGCAGGCCTGCCTTCAGCGTCTTCGAGAACGGCTTCCCCATCGGCTGGCTGATATCCATCTCGTCGGGCATGGCATCGAAGTATCGCCGACGTGTCATCGACCGCCGCTTGACGGCCGACCGATTCGAGTCGTTTATGGCGGCCGATTCGATCAGCCCGTCAAGCGCGTTCACGATGTGATCGCACTGGCCCATCAGCTTAGCCGAATGAACATCCCGTTCGAGATGCGACTCGTCGGCGACGGACCGGAACGCGAACGGATTGCCGCGCGCATCGCGGAGTTCATGCAGGCAGGCGATTCCGCAACCGCGGCCGATCGAACAGCGTCCAAGGCCTCCGTCAGCCTGTGCGACCCGCTGCCGCCGAATGAGATGTCGTCGTTATGGCACTGGACTGATGTTGCCGTACTCATGTCGATCCACGAGGGCCTGAGCGTCGGCATGCTCGAAGCCATGGCTGCGAGCTGCGTGCCCGTCGTCAGCGCCGTTGAAAGCGGTGCGGGCGACGTGATTCGACATGGGGAGAGCGGCTGCGTCTTCCCCATTGGCGATGTCGTGGCCGCCGCCGACTGTATCGCACGTATTTCCCGCGATCCCGCGCTGGCCCGGCGCATGTCCGACGCGGCGCGTGACGCAATCGCCCGGCGTTTCGCGCCCGGGATGCACACATCGCGCCTTATTGAGATATTCGACCAGGTCGCCGCCGCGCCAGCGCGCTGGACCGTCGCCCAATCCCGCGCGACGCAGGCCGTCAACAAGGACGACGCAGCCGAAACCAGATCGTGCCGCGTTGATGGCACCGTGCCCGCCGACGCACGCGACAGGCTGGCACGACTTCTCGATCGACTCGCCGACGAACAGATCGGACCGATCGCCATCTACGGGGCAGGCCGCCACACTCGCGCGCTGGCCGATGTCTGGGCCGATTCGCCCGTCGAGATCGTCGGCGTGCTCGACGACGATCCCGCGCTGCATGAGCGAACCCTCTGGGGATGGCCCATCCGGCCGCCCGAGGAGGCCGATCAACTCGGTGCCGCCGCCGTCATTATCAGTTCATGGCTGCATCAGGACGAAATCTGGCGGCGCCGCGTCATGTTTGAGAAGTCGGGCATCAACCTCTATCGCATCTACAGCACTGCGCACCCGCAAGTGAATAGTGAAGACCCAGACCCCATCACTACAATCAATTATCAGGACGGCCTCTCAGTTGTCCGATGACAGATACACGAGATGAACGAAACCGAACCTCGACAACCGATCGACGCCCTCATCACGCTGCTCGTCTGGGACGCGCATGAGGCCGTCAGCCGGTTGCTGGACTCGATCCATCGCGGCGTCGCGCGCGACGCCGACTGGCGGCTCTTCATCCTCGATCAAGGCTCCGCCCCCCAAACGGCCGATCTGCTCCGCAGATTCGCCGACGACATGCCGGACCGCGTACATCTCGTGCGCATCGACGAAAACGTCGGCTATCCCGTTGGCCACAACCAGCTTCACGATCTGGCCGCGCGAAGCTACGCGCCGCGCTATCTCGTCACGATCAACAGCGATCTCGTCTTTCATGACGAAACATGGCTCGACCACCTCGTCGAATTCATGGACGCCCATCCGCTCGTGGGCATCGCCGGACCAACCGGCGTCGTCTATCAACGCACGCCCCCGGAGCGAATCGGATGGTGCCGCGTAGCTGACGCCGACGAACTGCGCGCCGAGGAGTTCGACAGTATTTCCGGTTCGGTCTGCGCCATCCGCCAAACCCTGATCGACGAGATCGGCCTCTTCGACGAATCTTTCACGCCCGGCTATTACGAAGATACCGATCTGGCGTTTCGCGCAAAGGCCTGCGGCTGGCGCATCGCCGCATGCGACATCGACCACGGCCACCACGAACAGGGACCTGAGCAATCAACATCGTACATCAAGCGCGAGGAGCTTGCCGCGAAGTTTGGCAATTTCCAGAAGCGAAATCGCAATCTGTTCGTCGCACGCTGGCTCGTGCCGACCGCGCCGATCATCGACTCCGATCGCGCCCGGCTGATGTTTCCGCGCGTCTATTTCCCGACGAGGTCGCCGAACTATGCCGGCTGACCCAAAAGATCCGCAGTCCGTCGGCGACGGCCGAACGGGCATTGAGCGCCATCCCAACGCACGCGTCGCGCCCACGGCGCGGCTCGATGTCGGCGGCGGCGGACGTCTGATCCTCTGCGCCGGCTGCGAAATCCGCGACAACGCACACATCGAAGTCTACGACGAAGGCGTCGTCACCATCGGCCGTGGGGCGGTCGTCGGCGTCAACAACTGGATTCAGGGCAACGGCGATGTCACCATCGGCGAGCTAAGCTGCCTCGGGCCGAACGTCGTCGTGCTGAGCACGACACATCAGATCGATCTTGCCGCGCCCATTCTCCATCAACCGCTGTCAAAGCGACCGACGTTCATCGGCCGCGATACGTGGATCGGCGCGAATGCGACGATCGCCGCCGGCGTCCGCATCGGCGATCACGCCGTCATCGGCGCAAACGCATTCGTCAATCGCAACATCGGCGAGGCCGCCATCGCTCATGGCACGCCGGCCCGCGAGCGCGGCCGTCGAACCGCAACGCCGAAGCGGCTCACGTTCATCTTTCCCGTGGCCGTCGGCTTCAACGATCGCCCCGAGCGGTGCCACGCCGTCGCCCGCTTTTTTGCCACGATGGGCAACACGCTGCGCGAGATCGGCGTCGATAGTTGGCACATCTGCCATCCAAAGGCGGCATGCGGTCTGGAGGCTGTTCGCGGCGATCGCAAGTTCATTCGTGACGATCATCGCGATTTCGGCGAACTGCTCGATCGCATCCGCCCGGACGTGATGTTCCTCTGGAATGGCGCGACCGACGCCCACGCGATCACGCGTCGCTTCGCGAACCAACGAGGCATTCCGATCCGCTACGCTGAACTTGGCTGGTTTCCGCAATCGACGACGATGCACTTCGATCTTGAAGGCACCAACGCCCGCAGCGCGATTCGAAAGCTGGACCTGTCGCGCATCCGGGTTGATCCGAGACTGGATGAGTGGCTTGATGACTGGCGGCGGCGACAACTCGGCGACGCCCGGCAGCCGCCCGGCGCGCCGGCCGGATACATCTTCGTCCCGCTGCAGGATGAGCGCGATACGAACATCACGCTCGCCTCGCCGTACCCCACCATGAATGCCTTCGTCACGGCACTCGCCGAGCGCTTTCCGCGCGAGCGATTCATCGTGAGGCCGCACCCACACTTTGCCGACGTGGAGATCGCGCCGCGGCCGAACGTGCATGTCACAACCGAAGGCACGCTGCATGCCTGGCTGCGCAACGCCGACGCCGTCGTCGGGATCAACTCAACCGTGCTGCTTGAAGCCCTCGCGTGGGACAAACCGACTCACTCGGTCGGCGCCGGCCTCGCCACCGGTCTCGATGTCATGCGCGAGTTCGACGGCGTCGAGAACCTGACCATCCATCGGACGACCGACGCCGCCCGGCGCGATCGCGCGCGACGCCTGCTCAGCGAGCTGATCTTCCGAAGGCAGTTTCCTCGCAAGAACCTGCACTATCTCGATCGCCTGCGGCGCGTCCACGGACTGGCCGACCTGCTCGAAGCGTCAACTTCGCTCAAGCCGCGCGGCAACGCGCGATCGGAAGCCGCGACGGCAGTGCCGATTTAACGGCACGCATCGAGAACCACTACAAATATCCAGATTTAAACGCGTGATCAGAATGTAGCGCCAAAGGCGAAGTTGAAGACCTGCCGATCGTCCTCGTCTTCCTTGGCGATCGGGAAAGCAAAGTCAAACGACAGCGGAATCGGTCCGAAGAACTTGATGTAGATGCGCGCGCCAAATCCGACCGACGCTCGCCAGGATCGAATGCCGAAGTCCTCCTCCACCGTGCCCATGTCGATGAAAGTCGCACCGCGAACCGTCTTGCCGATCAGCGGGAAACTGTACTCCGCATTCGCCAGAACCAGGAAATCGCCGCCGATGCGATCGTCACGAAGCCCGGCGCGCGGACTGACGCCCCAGAACTCGAAGCCGCGCATCGAACCGATGCCGCCGGCGCGAAACTTCTCAAACGTCGGCGCGTCCCCGAAAATCTGGGCCACCGTCGTGCCCAACTGCAGGATGTGCTTGCGGCCGAAGGTGTCGGTCTTCAGCGTGAAGTAACGGTCGTAATTGCCCGTCGCCCGTGTGAACGTGTGATCGCCGCCCATGGCGCCGGCCTGCTCGAGTGACAATTGAAGCCGATCGCCCCGGCTCGGCATCCAGCGGCTGTCCGTCGTATCGCGGACGACGGTGCCTTTGATCGTTGTGAGGAAGTGGCCGCCACGGTCTTCGCGAATGTCCCGCGCCGTCAGCCAGTCCGTGCCGCCGATCGAAATGTACTCAAAGCGAAACGCCGCCTCCGTCGCCCAGCCCTTCAGCGGTCCTTCGCGCCAACGCTTATCAAAGCTTGGCGTAAAACCGACGCGCCGCTCGTCGAACTCCTCGCGGCCGCGCTCGAAGAGATACAGCGCCATGCCCATGCCGATCTCTCGGTCAAACAGATACGGCTCTCGAAACTCAAGTCGACCGCGGTTCAGTTCCGTGCCCGGCTCGATGACCAGACGCATCGTCTGGCCCGCGCCGCGGAACGAACGACCCCGGAAAAACTCCTTTGCCGAGCGCGGCCGATCGAAAATGTCGAAGTTGCGCTGCTCGATCGAGACGGACCCGACAAGCCCGCTGTTCGTCGTCACGCCGACACCGAAGAGAATCGACGTCGTGTCGGCCTCTTCCAGTGTCACCAGTGCGTCACGAATGCCCGGCTGATCGCCGGCCGGCGTGATCTTGGCGTCATTGAACAGCCGCGTTTCGACGAGACTCTGTTCGGCCTGTTTGACCTTCGTCGTGTCGTACAGTTCTTCGGGAAAAAACCGCAACTCGCGGCGGACGACCCGGTCGCGCGTGTTACGGTTGCCGCGCACGACGAGGCGGCCGAAGCGATACTGCTCGCGCTCGTTGACCGTGACGATCAGATTGACGTATCCGTCTTCCTCCGCGAAGACGTGCGATGTCTGCACGTCCGCGTACACATAGCCCAGGCGGCCGTACTCTTCGAGTATGCGCTCGCGATCGGCCTTCAGCACGTCGGCGTCAAGCACTTCGCCCGCGAAGCAGCGCATCATGGTGACGAGCCGCGCGTCCTCGAACACCGCATTTCCGACGAAGCGAACGTCCTTCACGATGTGCTGGAGGCCCTCGTCAATGATGAACGTCACGACGAGATCGCTCTCGCTGCCCTTCTTGAAGTCGATGCGATAGCCGACTTGAGCGTTCAGAAAGCCGCGATTGACGTAGAACGTCTTCAACGCTGCGGCGTCGCGAACGGCCGTTTCGTCGTCGAACGCCCCGGTGCGAAGAATCCAGACGTGCGTCGTCGTCTCGATCAGCGCCCGAAGGCGCGGACGGCTGAACGAAAGATTGCCCTCAAACTCAATCTCATCCACTTTGACGCGCGGACCCTCGGAAATGCGAAACAACACGCGCCGCTCGTCACGCAATACATCGCGGTCGACGTCGACGCTCGCATAGGCGTAACCCGCATCACGATACTTCCGCTCGACGGCCTGTTGCGCCTGGCGGATCAGGAACTCGCTCACCGGCGAGCCGATCTCAAGTTCGATCTCCTTGAGCAGTTTGTCCGTCTTGAATTTCTGATTGCCGACGAAGTCGATGGCCGTGATGTAAGGCCGCTCGCTCACGACGAAGACAAGGATGACCTTGCCGTCCTCCTCGCGCGGTTCGGCATAGGGCGTGCCTTCGAACTTCTGCGTCTCGGCCAGCTTCCGACAGGCCTCGGCGATGATCTCGCGATTCCAGACATCGCCGGGCTTGATTCCGGTGATGTTGCGCAGATAGACCTCATCCAGCGTCGTCATCCCCTCGAACTCGACGCGCTCGATGGTGCGCCCGATCGGATCCACCGCCCGCGCCGGTGCATCGCCGGGTCCGACCTGCATCAAAACGCCGGTCGTGGACCAAATGGCAAAGACGCCCGCCACAGCCATCAGGCGGCGCTGCGATCGTGAAATGCCCCCATTCATCCGATTGGATGCCGACATTTGGTTCCTTGCAACGCCGGCGGCTCAAGCGGCCCCGGCGACGATGAAGGGAGCACTATACACATTGTCCGCCGTCGCTGAAATGCCACAAACCCCGACAACAACGCTGAAATTCACGCCTGGCGAATCGACGACAAGGCATGCGCCTGCCAAACCGCACGTCAGGCCGCATTCCGGTTTCGCACAACGACGACCGTTGCACGGACCGAACGCGATCGAGTATTGGGGCAAAGCCGAACTTTGCCCTCCCCTTCGTTTTCAGTATTGATATCGGCCTCTAAGTGAATTCAGGGCCAGATTTTACGGCTGGGAACAGGATCGTGCGCGGACAGGGTCTGGGACGTAGCCCCAAGCTGGCGAATGCAACATGAAGAGATGGAATCGAACGGGAATGCTGATGTGCCAAAATTCAGAATTCGACAAAGCCTAACGGCCAGTCGCGCCATCGACTGATTGTCTCTACGCCCCTTCTGGTGCTGCAACCTTCCAGCCGTTACACACTCCCCACTCCTACCTCAATCAGGATTGGGCCAAACGACACGCGTTTCGGTGCCTCAATGGACGCTTTCAGCTTGTTTCGACGTTGCCGTATTGCGGAGATTCGCCATTTCGGCCCGTCGGCATCTTCTATGGCCTTTCCCCGCCCGGTCGCGCGTCCTGATTGCGCGACCGGGACACTCCAACCTGCGTGTTCCCCGAATCGGACGGGTTACGTTTTCGCCTTCGAGGCGCGGCGGCGGCGCACATCTCGACGGCGTTCGATGGTGTCACGAATACGCCGAGCCAACCGATCGGCTGCGCGGCTGAGCGCCGACTTGGCATCGGCATCCTTGACATCCACAATAACGCGACCGGTCGATCTCAAACGCGCTTCGATTGTGCAATGCTTGTCGGTCCCGCCCCGCGGGCCGTTCTCATCTTCAATGACGGCACGAACCTCATCCAACTGCGGAGCAAAACGCTCCAAGGCGAAGGCCAGCCGCCGCTCCATCCACTCCCGCATTCGATCACTGAGTCTCATGTTGCGCGCTTGCATCACCAGGTTCATGTCGGTCCTCCTGTTTTGAGAGGGCGGTGTTCAACGATGTGCCCTCCTGTCTATATTTTACGACACATTTGAGCGGGGCGTTCGAGAATTCCCAAGCTTGTTAATAACAGGATGTTACAGTCGCGAACGCCCACGATCATTCACCCTGCGGCGTTTCGATCAATCGGGCGGGGTCATACCCCTTCTCCGGAAGGCGGTTGAGGATTCCCTGGTAGATATCCTGCTCCATTTGCGGGGTTCGGCTGAGAATCCAGAGGAACGACCGGCTTGGCTCGCCGATGACGGCCCATTGGTAGTCCTCGTCAAGTTCGAGCACCCAGTAGGGAGCGCCGAACGGCGGAAAGAACACGACGTTAAGCTTCGCATTCGTAGAAGGATCGGCGATTGTGGCGTACCCCTCGATCGTCCGAACCGGGCCGTCGAGCGAGCCTTCGAGGCACGTATTCTTCACCGTGATGGAGCTTTCATCTCGCATGCCATACTCGGCCGTGACGCCGGCACAACCCTCTTCAAAACCGTTCGGATAGCGCGCAATTTCGTACCAAACACCCAGAAATCGATCGATTTTCACCTGCTCGACCACAGGCAGCGCGGGAAAAAAGACCTCGTAGCTACAGCCTGAGGCAGCCAATACGAACGGAGTCAAAACGATGGGTAAGTTGGCGGAAAAACGGACACGGCTCATCTGATACATCTCCTTTGGGGCTTGAGTATGCGTCCGGCTCCAAGCCGAACGACCGGAATGATAGTATCAAATGCACGTTATTTCGTTCAGCTTTTCTCTGCCCTTGTGCGGTGTCGAATTCGGATTCTGCGTATGTCCTGTCGTTCATTCCGATCCGGCCGAGCCGCCTTTCGAATCTCCAGCTTGCTGATCGTGGACATGCCGGACGATGCGGATAAAACCCGGAATGTTCAAAGCGATCGGCAGAGGCTGACATGAGTTACTTCGTACTGTTGATTCGAAGTCTCGATCACCATCGGCGGATGCACGCCGCGATCGTGCTGTGTGCCATGATCGGCTGCGCGGCACTGACCGGGGCGCTGCTCGTCGGCGATTCGATGCGCGGCAGCCTGCGCGAGCAAGCTTTGCGGCGGCTGGGGCCGGTTGAACATGCGCTGCGCTCAGAGCGATTTTTGCGCGAGTCCGTCGCAGGCGAAGTCGGCGGCTGCGGGCTGATCGTGATGAACGGCGCGGCCGAACATGCGGAACGACGGACACGGGCGCGCGGCGTTCAAATTCTCGGAGTCGATGCTTCGTTCTGGCAGTTATTCGATGAGCCAATCAACCAGACAGGCCGCGCGGCATCACCGCGCTTGTCGTCTCGCGATGAGCGCGGCGTCGTTTTGAACGCGGCACTGGCGCGGGAGATCGGCGCGGCACTCGGCGACGACGTGCTTCTGCGGCTGTCGCGTTTCGCGACGGTGCCGACGGAGAGCGTGCTCGGCCGGCCGGACGAATCGTCGGCGACGCTGCGACTGACCGTGATCGACGTGATCGACGATTCCGGAGCGGGGTCTTTCGCACTTCCGCCGATGTCGGCGGACGGTCTGTCGGCGATTGTGCCGCTGTCGGCGATGCAGCGCGCGACGGATCGTCCAGAGCGTGTTAATGCCATTGTCATGACATCGGATGCGGGCGAGCCGGACGAGTTGACACGGCGTCTGGCCGAGGCGCTTCGCCTCTCCGATTACGACCTGGTCCTCCGGCCCGATGCGGCGCGCGGCTACGTTTCGCTCGAATCCGAGGGCGTATTGATCGAGCCGGTGGTGGAAGCCGCCGCCCGAACGGCCGCGCGCTCGCTCGGTACGACGCCGCAGGAAATACTGAGTTATCTGGCGAACGACTTGTCCCTCGATCGCGGCGGCGCAACCGACGGTGGCGGAATACCGTATTCGATCGTTTCGGCGGTCGATGCGTCGCTCGCTTCCGAACTATTGAAGCAAGCCCGATCGCCGCGAACGGCGATACCGCAGAACGGCATCATCCTGAACGAATGGGCCGCGAGCGATCTCGGCGCATCTGTCGGCGATCGCGTGCGCATGTCGTATTACGTTTCCGCCGAGGACGGGCGGCTGGACGAACAGGTACACGAGTTTGAGATCGTCGCCATCTCGCCGATGTCCGGCGCCGCGGCGGATCCCGGCTTTCTGCCGGCTTACCAAGGCATCTCCGATGCCGAGTCGCCCGCCGATTGGGATCCGCCCAGCCGATTCGCGATCGACCTGAAGCGCATCCGCAACAAGGACGACGCCTACTGGAAGACGCATCGCGGCACGCCGAAGGCCTTTGTCGCCCTGGAGACCGGACAGCGCTTGTGGACGGAGGCCGACAGCCGGTTCGGTCGCCTGACCGCGGTGCGCATCGGGGTTCCGATTGACGCCGACATCGAAGCGGCGGGCGCCGCGTTCGACGGCGCGCTGCGATCGGCGCTGCGTCCTGCTGACATGGGCCTGACATTCGAGCCGGTGCGCGCCGAGGCGCTGAGCGCCGGCATGGGAAGCACCGACTTCGGTATGTTGTTTCTGTCGTTCAGTTTTTTTCTTGTCGCCTCGTCGTCACTGCTCGTCGGACTGGTGTTTCGGCTCAATCTGGAACGTCGCGCGACGGAGATCGGGCTTTTCCTCGCACTGGGCTTTTCGATTCGGCGCGTGCGCCGGCTATTCGTCGGCGAAGGACTATTGCTCGGCGCAATTGGCAGTGCGGCCGGTCTGACGTGCGCCGGCGGTTACGCGAGTCTCATGCTCTCCGGATTGTCCGTGTGGTGGTCTGATGCCGTTGCCGCGCCACCGCTGACGCTGCATGTGTCAAACGCCAGCCTGGTGATCGGTTTCACCGCGAGTGTTTCGATCGCGGGTCTGTCGATCGCGCTGGCCGTTCGCGGTCTGGTGCGACATTCGCCGCGGGCTTTGCTGGCGGGCATCGCGGCGCAGGACGCCCCGCTCGGCGGCCGGCGCATCGGCGCAGCGCGTGGCGTTTTCATTTCGAGCCTGATCATCGCGGGCGTCATGCTGGCTGCACCGCTGATGTTCGATGGCCTGTCGACGGTCGTCGCGTTCTTTGTGGTTGGCGCCGTGCTGCTCGTGGGCGGGCTCTCGGGCATGGCCTGGCTGACAAATCGCCCGGCGCGATACGCGATCCATCGCGGCGGCCGCGGCGCGATGGTGCGGCTGGGTCTGCGAAACGCCATGCGACGTCGCGGGAGGGGACTGGCGACGGCCGGCCTGATCGCATGCGCGAGCTTCGTCGTTATTGCGGTCGGCGCAAGCCGCCACGACGTGGATGCCGCGTCGCTGGCACGAACCGGCGGATATTCGCTGATGCTCGAAGGCGGCGTGCCGCTGCCGTTTGACTTGGGCACGCCCGGCGGACGCGAGATGCTCGGCCTATCCGACGACTCCGC
Source organism: uncultured Planctomycetaceae bacterium (assembly GCA_964599535.1). Lineage (GTDB taxonomy): Bacteria > Planctomycetota > Phycisphaerae > UBA1845 > UTPLA1 > JADJRI01. Next base: position 27,460 of record CAZRFP010000015.1, on the reverse strand, counting down.
AGAACTGCTCTCTCGTTCGACGACATTTTCCATGCGGCTGTCCGACGGAGACGATGCGAGCTGCCTGAATCTTTACCAGGTGGCGCGGCCGCGCATCATCGGCGCGCCCGACGGCTTTATCGAGCGCGGCGGCTTTGCGTTCCAACGATCGATCGCGGGATCGGCCGCCGAGCGAGCCAACCCGTGGACGCTACTGCATCGCACCTTCGACGACGACGCGATCCCCGTGATCGGCGATGCCAACACGCTCATGTGGCTGTTGAAACTCGGGTTGAACGACGATCTCGAATTGACCGACGCCCGAGGAAAGCCGCGCCGTTTGCGCATCGTCGGCATGCTCGCAGGCAGCCTGCTGCAGAGCGAATTGGTGATGTCGGAGAACGGCTTCAAGCGGCTGTTTCCCGATGTCGCGGGATACGGCATGGTGTTGATCGACGCGCCGCGCGAGCAGGCCGCGCGGCTGTCGGAGCTGCTTGAGCGCGATCTGAGCCGTTACGGCGCGGACGCGACTTCAACGGTGGATCGGCTGAATCGGTATCGGGCGATCGAAAATGCGTACATGCTGGCATTTCAGATGCTCGGGGGCATCGGCGTGGTGCTGGGCACGCTGGGCCTTGCGGCGGTGATGCTGCGCAACGTGCTGGAGCGGCGCGGCGAGTTCGCGCTGCTGCAGGCCGTCGGCTACGGCGCTCGACGCCTGCGCTGGATGGTCCTGTCGGAGAACGGGGCTTTGCTGCTCGCGGGGCTTGGCATCGGCGGAACGTCGGCGCTGATCGCCGTCGCGCCGACGGCGTTTGATCGTGCGGCCCGCGCGGATTGGGCGTCGCTGGGCGTCATCATTCTGGCGGTGCTGCTCGCGGGGATGTCGGCAGGCTGGGCGGCGCTGCGATCGGCCATGCGCCAGCCGATCGTGCAATCGCTGCGAAGGGAATGATCCGCGAAGGGTTACGGACGGGCTGACAACGCCATCATCCGCGCCAGGTTGATGTCACTCACCGGCTCGAATTGACTGAATTGTACGTCGCGGATCACTTCGACCATGGCTTCGGCGTCCATGCGCCCGCAGAGGATGATCGTCGTCTGGTCTTCGTGCCAGGCGATCATGGCGTTGTCTTCGCAGTCGCGCAGGGCGTGAACATAGGGCTGATTGCGGTCCGGCCTGGCGTTCGCTTCCGCGTCGATCTCCGACCAATACGGCACGGCAAAGAGCGACAGCCGCGTGCCGAAACTCAGATTCACATACATCACATGTGCCGCAATGCCGTCACTGGAGAACGGATTGCAGAAACCTGCCGAGTCCAGATCATAGCCGTAGCCCGAAAAATCGGGCGCGGCTGCCGTCAATGCGCCCCTGAAGCGCCGCTGATACGCGGCGGCCAGCGCGCCGCGATCCAGCGGCAGATCGTCGTGATGGTGCGTCTGCATGTCGCACTTCACGCCGCATTTGTTGTGCTGAATGACGACTTGCTGCGTGAGGGCGTCGGCTCTGGACAAGCCGAAGGCGCGAGTTCCGGAAAGGCCGTCGCCGCCCCGCAGGATCAGATGGGGCAGCGCGTTCCAGACGATCGTGATGCCAAGAACAAGGCACGCGGCTAGCGCCAGCGCCCGCCCGATCCGCAGGCCGCGCGTCGATGCTTCGGAGGGTCGCTCGACCGGCGCGCCGTCGGCGAGGATGGCGCGGCGGATGTTTGATTCCAGATGCGGCGGAACGCCGATGCGCTCCGCGCTTCGGGCCAACGCGCGGCGCAGAAACTGCTGCTCGTCGACAATCCTGCTGCACGACGGGCACATCTTCAAATGATCGAGAACTTCGCAATTCGTATGGACGCCGAGCTGTCCATCCGCGAAGGCCACGAGAAACTTTCTGACGCTCTTGCAATTCATAACGACTCACGTTCCGGCGACGGCCGACTGCCTCTACGATCGGCGATGGTCCCGAGTTGCTCTCCTACCTGCTGCCGCGCTCGAAAGAGGCGGCTCATCACGGTCCCCAGAGCGCAGCCCATGACGGCCGCGATCTCCTTGTAGCTCAAGTCGCCCAGCGCCCAGAGCAGCAGCACCGTGCGATATTCCGGCGGCAGCGACATAACGGCGGCCTTGAGGTCCTCGTCGAACTGATCCCAGTCGACATCGCCGGTATCGGGCAGATGCGACGGTGCGTGTTCCAGCTCGGCCGCCAGATCGTCCAGACTGAGATCTTCAACGAGCGACGGCGCTCGGCCGGCGCTTCCGCATCGGGTGTAGAAGACGTTGTGCAGAATCTTGAGCAGCCAGGGCTTTGCGCCATACTCGCGCAACTCGAACTTGTCGAAGGCGCGATGGGCGCGAAGAAACGTCTCCTGCACGAGGTCTTCCGCTTCGTGGGCGTCGCCGCTGAGTTTGATCGCCATGCGATAGACGACATCCAGATGGCAGAGCACGTTCTGCTCATAATCGCTGGAGATCGTCCTCTTCCTCGGCATCGGATTCCCCGGGTCGGCGGGTCCGCGGCGCGCGACATCCCCCATACACACACTAACGCGCCGGGCGGCTTGGTTATTCCTGTTCGGCCCATTAGCGCCTACGAGGATGCCGCGCGTCAAGGGTGAGCCTATGAGAATTTCGGCCGATAACGGCGGGTTGTCCGATCGCGTCGTCAAGACTAGCATGGCCCGGCTTTGCGCGGATTGAATGGCGCACGGCGGAACCGGCCGTGCAACTAGCGCACCTGAGGCATGATGTCCGTGTGTCGCAGTTGCAAACAAGATATGGACTTACAACCGCCCGTCCCATGATTGACCAATACTATCAGGACCGTTTGAGGAAACTGACGCAGCTTGCAGAGCGTGGGATCGACCCGTACGGCTGGAAATTCGAAGGGGTTGTGCCGAATTCCGACATTCGCGGTCGCATTGATGCTGCCGCGATTGAGGCTGGCCAGAGCAATGAAGCCGCGTCGACTCGTGCCGCCGGACGAATCATGCTTCGCCGCGTCATGGGCAAGCTCGCATTTCTCACGCTGCGCGATTCGACCGGCGATTTGCAGATCGGCCTGTCGAAGGCCGTGGTTGGCGACGACGCGTGGGAACAGCTCAAGCTGCTTGATCTCGGCGACATCATCGGCATCGACGGCTATCTCGGTCGCACCAAGACCGGCGAGCACACTGTCTGGGCGCGCACGCTCACAGTGCTTTGCAAGGCGCTGCGCCCGCCGCCGGAGAAGTGGCACGGCCTGACCGATGTCGATCTTCGCTATCGTCAGCGTTATGTCGATTTGTTTGCGAACCCCGGGGTGATGCAGACGTTCAAGCAGCGCTGCCTGATCGTCGAGGCGATTCGCGACTTCATGCGCGGGCGCGGTTTTCTCGAAGTCGAGACACCGATGCTACAGTCCATCTATGGCGGCGCGGCGGCGCGGCCGTTCACGACGCATCACAACGCGCTTGATCTGGACTTGTTCCTGCGCATTTCTCCGGAGCTTTATCTGAAGCGTCTGCTCGTCGGCGGAATGGAGCGCGTGTTTGAGATCAACCGCAACTTTCGCAACGAAGGCATCAGCCCGCGGCACAATCCTGAATTCACGATGATGGAGTGCTATCAGGCGTACGGCGATCTGTCGGACATGATGGACATCGTCGAGGGCATGTTTGCGTCGGCGATCGAACGGCTCGGCGGGGGATTCAAGCGAACGTTCCGTGATGTGGAACTGGACCTGACGCCGCCGTGGCCGAGGCGAACCTATGCCGAGTTGCTGCGTACACACGCGGGCGTCGAGCTGTCGGACGCCGCGGCGGTTCGGGCGAAGGCGGCGGAGGTCGGCATCGACGGCTCCAAGATGGACGACGCGGTCGTGGCGAACAAGCTGTTTGAGGCGATGGTCGAGGAGCATCTGACCGGCCCGCTTTTTGTGACGGAGTATCCGGCGGCGCTGTGTCCGCTGACGCGCCGCAAGCCGGGCAATCCATCGATCGCGCTGCGATTTGAGGCGTATGTGGCGAAGATGGAAGTGGCCAACGCCTATACAGAGTTGAACGACCCGGCGATTCAGCGCGAAACGCTGGGCGCGCAACTGAAGGGCGAAGGCGACGAGACGATGCGCGTGATGGACGACGACTTTATCAACGCTCTTGAGCACGGCATGCCGCCGGCCGGCGGACTTGGCGTGGGAATCGACCGGCTGGTCATGCTGCTGACGAATTCGCCGAGCATCCGCGATGTGATCCTGTTTCCGCTCCAGCGCCCGCAGGCGGGGGCGGAGTAGATGCATGAAAGCGAAGCAAGGACAGGCGCGCTTACTTCAGCAAGGCACGAAAACCGGCCTGTTCGAAATGATGATCACCGGTCAAAGCGTTCGAGATGTTGAATTCGTTCATGACGATGAATGACGTGCAATCAGTGAGCGACCAGTCCTTGTCCGGACGTGATTCGTACGGATCGAAGCCCATTCTCATCGTCTCTGGCGACATGGGAACAACAGTTATTTCGGAGTTTGAGAAAAGAATGTGATACAGCTTGCAGAATGCGGCGCGATTCTGTTTTGATGCCATGGCGTCTGCAAGCTCGATGAGAACCCACTCCGACGTGATGAGTCGCGACGTTGTTTGACTGAGCCGGACAGCCGTCGAATGGGCGCGATCGTTCTTATTTAGAAGGGCGATGAATAGAAGGTGTCTGCAAATGGCGTCATGTGCGCTTGGGTGTTCCGTGGATGTAATGATCGTGATTCTCCGCCCAGTCTTCTGGTCCATCGACCGAGCCGACGATGCCGCGCAGGTCGTCCGAGACCGAGTGCGCCGGCGTGCCTTTTTCAACGACCTCGATGCGCAGTTCGGCTCCTTCCGGCAGAGTCGCCGAATCGTCGAGCGTGATTCGTCCGTTCTTAACGTGTCCGCGATACGTCATATTCGGTCTCCGATCATCATTGTATCATGCCCGAACGGCTTCAGACAACGTGGCGGCGCGAAATCGGACCGAATGTCGGGAAATCTCTAATCGCGCCAACGGCCCTCACACGGCTCTCAGCAAAGGTGAGCTCCTGAATTGAACCGTCGCTTCCGCATGTGGCTTTTCTTCATCTTCGCGCCGATCTCGGTGCCGATCTACCTGCTGTTTGTCGCAGGAACCAATCTGCTCGGTGCGGCTAATTACATCGTCATCGAGGCGACGCTTGCGCGGATTCTCAAGCGCCCCATCGGCCTGTCGACCGGGCAGATTGCGATCTTCGCGGTTCCGATTCTCATCGCCGCGCCGTTTGCCGCCGCGGCGCATTTCCTGCTCGCCGTCGGCCGAAGCATCGGTCGCGGACTCTGCGCGCTGGGCAACTGGCAGACCGGCCTGACATCGCGAGCCTGGACGTTCGGCATCGGCGCGGTGTGGTGCGCGGCCGCGCTCTGGACGACGATGATGTGCTTCAACGCGGCGATGGCGATGGGCTGGATCGGCATGGGCGTCTCGACGCAAACGCAAAACCAGTTCATCGACTGCATTCGTCGCGATTTGTTCATGGACGAGCTTCCGGGCGACATGCAGCAGCGCCGCGAACGCATTGTTGCCGAGCTGGCGGCGCATCAATCACGCCTCTCGCCTGGATGGGACATCATTCAACGCGCCGTGAGCAGCGACGCCTTCCCGTTTCGACAGCTCAATCGCTATTCCGGCATCGCGATGCGAAAGGTTGCCGGCCTTCCCTGGTACTTCATTCCCAAGGAACTCGCGCCTGACGGGTTGGATCACAGCGTGCTGCTGCTCGGCCCGCTGCTGTTCTGCTGGATGTTGCTCGTGCGATGGCCGGGCACGTTTGCGGTGCTCCGTTGGCGACTCTTGCACGTGATTTGGTGCGCTGCGCGGCTGATCGTGGTCGTGGCAGCCATGTACGGCATCGGCACGTGGGTGCCGCTGACGGTCGATGATACGCTTTGGCTGAATGTGGATCCGCCTGGCGTGTTCGTGCAGTATCTCAGCCCCGCCGCCTGGTTTGGCGCGACGCATCTGCAATACGCCGAGCCGGAATGGTATTTATACAACGTCGGCCTCTGGCTTGTGCTCCTCGGCGTGATCGCGTTTGTCTGGTGGACGGCGTGGCGGGCGAGTCCGTTCATCGGCTGGCCGCGCTATTACATCGCCTTTCTCGCGTCGCGGCTGTTGCAGCGGAAGCGCATCGCGTTCTTTTCGGTCGGAGCGGTGACGTTGTGCGTCGCGATGATGGTCATCGTCATCAGCGTCATGGGCGGCTTCGTCGACAGCATCCGCGATCGGGCCAACAGCCTGCTGGGCGATCTCGTGCTTGACGGCTCGATGCAGGGCTTTCCCTTCTATGAAGAGTTCATCGCTGAAGTGAAGAAGCTTCGCGACGAAAAAACCGGCGAGCCGCTTGTCGTCGAGGCCACGCCGCTGATCTATTCCTACGGCATCCTTCAGGTGCCGGCGCTGAGCAAGACAAAGGCCGTGCGCATCTGGGGCGTCAGGTTCGATGAATATGTGCGCGTCAACCAGTTCGGCAAGGACTTGTTTTATAACAACCACTACGGCGACACTCGGCTGGACGAACCGCGCGCCCAGCCGACATGGGGCTACGACGCAACGACGCGCCGCGCCGTATTGCCGCGAGAAATGGATCAATGGTACTTTGAAAACTACCTCCCATCGCTAACGCCGCAGGAGCGCAACGAGGAGATCCGAAAGTACCCGCGCGACGCCGGCCGCTTCGTCGGCCCCGGCGTCTTCGTACAATCGTCGGATGAGGCGCTGAAGCCCGGCTACGAAGGCGCGCCGTATCCCGGCGTGATCATCGGTCGCGACATCCTGTTTCAACGGCTGCCGTCGGGCGAGTATCGTCGGCCGTTCGATCATCCGCGCGGTGAGTTGTGCCTGCTGACGGTGCTGCCGCTGACGCGCAGCGGTCAGATCGTGCAACAGGCGCCGCCGCAGCCGGCGTTTCGGTATGTCGACGATTCGAAGATGGGCATTCACGAGATCGATTCGACGAATGTCTATGTGGACTTCGCTCTGCTGCAAGGCCTGATGAAAATGGGCGCGCAGGAACGCGAAGAGGGCGGTTTCACCAGCCCGCGATGCAACCAGATGCAGATCAAGCTCCAGCCGCAATTTGCCTGGCCGCGCGAGGTGCTGCTCAGAAACAAGGCGATCGTTCAGCGCTGCTGGACCGAAGTGACGGGCAATCTGCCGGCCGATCCGTTCGAAGCAAGAATGCTCAGCAACGTGAGCATAGAGACATGGGAAGAGATGCAGGCCGGCTTCATCGCCACGATCGAGAAGGAAAAGTTCCTCGTGCTCATCATGTTCGGCGTGATCAGCATCGTGGCCGTGCTGCTGATCCTTTGCATCTTTTACATGATCGTTCAGGAAAAGACGCGCGACATCGGCATCCTCAAGAGCGTCGGCGCGAGTGCCGAGGGCGTCGTGGCGGTGTTTCTCGTCTATGGCGCTGCCATCGGTCTGGTCGGCGCGATCCTCGGCGGTTTGCTCGGCACGACGTTCGTCGAGAATATCAACGAAGTACAGGACTGGCTGGCGCGGATTAACCCGGCATGGCGCGTCTGGAGCCCGGACACGTATTCCTTCGACAAGATTCCGAGCCACTGGAAATGGTCCGAACTCATGTGGATCAGCGGTCTGGCGATCCTCGCGTCGATTGTCGGCGCCGCCATCCCCGCCATCCGCGCCGGACGGACCTGGCCGGTGGAGGCGCTACGGTATGAATAATGAACCGCCCACCATCCATCAATCTGATGCGGCGATGTTTCGACACAGGTGATGCACGACATGCTGCGCGCTGAGAACATCCATAAGAGCTACATCCTCGGTCGGACGATCCTGCCCGTGTTGCGTGGGGTGAGCGTCCAGATCGAGGGCGGCGCGTTTGTATCCATCCCCGGGCCCAGCGGATGCGGCAAGAGTACGCTGCTTCATGTGATGAGCGGGCTGGACGTGCCACAGCGCGGTCAGGTCTTTTTCGACGGCGTCGATTTGTTCGAACCCGAGGGCGTGCGAAAGATACCGGTCGGGCGCGAGGGCAGCTTCGTCGAGACGGCGTCGCTCGCGGCGCACGGCGCGGGAATGCCGGCCGCCGGCCGGCCAACAATGGTGCGCGATGCGCGTCTGATCGAAGGCCGTCGCAATCAGATCCGCAACGCATCGTACGGGTTCGTGTTTCAGTTTTATCACTTGCTGCCCGAGTTCGACGTGCTGGAGAACATCCTGCTGCCAATGATGGTCGGTCGCTCGATCGGCCAATGGATGAGTGCCCGCGCGGAGCTGGCCGATCGCTCGCGCGCGCTGCTGCAGCGCGTGGGGCTGGGCGATCGGCTGCATCATCGTCCGAACGAACTGTCCGGTGGCGAACGCCAGCGCGTGGCGATCGCGCGGGCGCTGATCAACCAGCCCGCCGTCCTGTTTGCCGACGAACCGACGGGGAATCTTGACAGCAAGACGGGCGCGGCTATCTTTGCCCTGCTGAAAGAGCTGAACGAGTCCGGCCAGACGATTGTCATGGTCACGCACGACCGCGATCTGGCGGCCCGGGCGGATCGTGTCATTCGACTGGCGGACGGCCGGCTGGAATGACGCCCCCCTGTTTTCGCTTCATCTCAGTCCGGCGCAGCGCCGGCGCGAACCGGCTGGCCCTTTCGGCGGTAGGGATACGTGCGGTCCATGCCATTTGTGGGTCCGCCCTTTATTCGATTGTCACGCGCCGGGACTTGTGCGTCAGGCCGGTTATCCGCGACAATCAACCTCAGTCAGGCGCATGGGAGAACTCGCGATGGCAGCAAACATTCACATGCCGGATCCGAACCTGAAAATCTGGCTCGACGGCCGGCTCGTGCCCACCGCCGAGGCGAACGTCAACGTGTTCAGCCACGGTCTGCTCTACGGCGACGGCGTCTTCGAGGGCATTCGCGTCTATAACGGCCGCATCTTCGAATGCACGGCGCATATGGATCGCTTCATGGACTGCCTCAGGGCGATCCGAATGGAAATCCCCTACAGCCGCCAGCAGATCATCGACGCGATGAACGAAACCGCCAAGGCTAACAAAACGACGGATGGTTACATCCGTCTCGTCGCGGCCCGCGGCGTCGGAACGCTGGGCATCCACCCGCAGCGCGTCGGCCCGCCGAATGTGTTCATTATCGTCGGCAAGATTCAGATGTTCGATCCCTCGATGTACGAAGAGGGCATGAAGGTCATCACGGCATCGACCATCCGAAACCACCCCAACGCCCTCTCCCCGCGCATCAAGAGCCTGAACTATCTGAACAACATCATGGCCAAATGGGAGGCGATCGACGCCGGCGTGCTCGAGGCCGTCATGCTCAACCACGAGGGCTACGTGGCGGAGTGCACTGGCGACAACCTGTTCATCGTGCAGCGCGGCGTATTGCGCACGCCTGCGGCGCATTGCGGCCTGCTGGAGGGCGTCACGCGCCGGCTCATCCTTCACTTTGCGAAAAAGCGCGGCATCCCCACCGATGAGACGACGCTCACGCGATCGGACCTTTACTTCTCTGAGGAAGCCTTCATCACCGGCACCGGCGCCGAAGTCTGCCCGGTCACGGAAATCGACAAGCGCCCCATTGGCGACGGCAAGCCCGGTCCGATCACGAAGCAGCTCATTGCCGATTTTCGCGCTCACACGCGCTCGGACCAAGAGATTTTCGCGCGATGAATCGCGTCTTGTTCTTGCGGCGCGGCTTTACGGCAATCTGGTACGACTCATCGGCGCCGATCGCTTCGCGTGTGATCAGGCCGTTTTGAATTTTCACCTGACTTGCCGAAGGCGACGCCACGATGTTTCTTAAGCAGCTTCGCCAAGGAAGACTTGCCGGGAAGACCACGGAGGTTCACCGTCAACGCTATTTCATTCATCACGCCGTCATCTTTGAAATCGATGGCATGGCTTCACTGAAACGAACCGGGCGGAACGCGTGACTGCTTCGCGAATATCGCGCCGATCACGTCCCCCTTAAACGATAAAGACAAGCGTAATCAGGATGAACAGCGGGATGAGAATCATGCCGCTGTAGATCATGTATCCGAAGAAGCTGGGCATCTTCACGCCTTCATGTTCGGCGATGCTCTTGACCATGAAGTTCGGTCCGTTGCCGATGTACGTGTTCGCCCCCATGAACACCGCGCCGAGCGAGATGGCCACGAGCTGATCCATGCGAATGAAATGGCCGCTGAGCAGCGGGAGAATGCCTTCGCCGGCGCCCTTGGTCATCGCGTTGGCCGTCTCAAAGAAGACGACGTATGTCGGCGCGTTGTCGAGAACGCTGCTGAGAATGCCGGTGGCCCAGAAGAACTTCCAGGGCTGGTCGATGCCGAGCTTCGCGCCTTCGGCGTTGAGGATTTCGATCGGCACCTGCATGCAGATGAAGATGCCGATGAAGAGGCACGCAACTTCGAGGATGGCCGTGTAGTTGAAATTGACTTCGCGCCGAATCGCCTTGGACGTGGCCAGCAGCGAGATCACGACGAGCGCGATCTGCACCAGCTCTCGGCAGAATGTGAACGGCACCCAGCCGCCTTCGATGCCGAGAAACGGCTTGCCCGGCGATAGCGTGCCCGTGGCGAAGACGACGCCGAACAGCAGGAGGAAGTTGAACTTTCCGACGATCGAGATGGGCTGCGTCTTGGCCTCGTCCAGCAGGATGTCGCGCTTATCCTCGTGCTTGTAGGCCCACAGGTCCCAGACATAGTAGACTACAAGCAGAATGACGAGTGCGAAGGCCCATTCCTTCCAAAGCTGCATCGTCCAGAGAAACGGCACGCCCTTCAGATAGCCCAGAAACAGCGGTGGATCGCCGATCGGCAATAATGTGCCGCCGATGTTGCTCACGATGAAAATGAAGAATACAACGGTGTGAACCACTTTATGCCGTTCGGAGTTGGTCTTGAGCAGCGGGCGGATCAGCAGCATCGACGCGCCGGTCGTGCCGATGAAGCTGGCCAATACGCCGCCGATGGCCATGAATGCCAGGTTGGTGGATGGATGCGCCGGAATGTCGCCGCGCACCGAGATGCCGCCGGAAATGACATACAGGCTGAACAGCAGTGAAATAAACGGGATGTACTCCATCATCGAGTTGGCGAGCACGCCGGCGGCCGTGCCAAAGCCCGGCGCTGTTCGATGGTGGTCCTCGGCGTTGAGATGAAAGCCGGCATGTTCGAGCACTTCGGCCGAGAATTCGTCGTGAACCTGAACGCCGAAGTCGCGCATGGAGTAATACGCGAGCGTGACGACGGCCAGCGCGACGGCGACCATGAGCTTGCTGCTGTTGTGATGCCACCAGTGTTCAAGCCGGTGGACCAGCGGAAAGACCGCGATGCAGAGCAGCAGTATCGCGAAGGGCGTGACCCAGGCGAGGCTCGGTATGGCGTGCGAAGCGTCGGCGTGCGACGAGGCGTCAGCAAGGAGCATGAAGTCCCTTCCGTGCGTTCAAAGACGGCGCGCGAAGACGTACGGGGGCGCGCCCCGATCCATCCCCATTTCATCGGCAAATCGTGCTGCGGCCTGAGATAACGACGCCATGCCGCCATATTCCATCAGCAGTCCGTCGCGGTATGTATGGCACAATGCTAGGCACCGCTCGCCGCCGGACTGACATGAAACGCCGGTCCAACGCGCAAAAATGACCGAAGCGGCGTCAAATGGCGGACAATTCCATCCAAAGATCGGATGTTCTGCCTGCCAGCGATTCCCTATGATGGAACGGAAGGATCAGGCCTCAATCGACTGGCTTGGACGACCGCGACAATCGACCGTGGTAGGCCGCGGCGACGGCGGCGCGGTTGGAAAGGCCGGTCTTAGTGAGGATGCGATGGACATGGTCCTTGATGGTGGCTGTCGAGAGGAACAGCCGCCGGGCGATTTGTTTGTTGCTCATGCCCTCCGCGATCAGCGACGACACCTCAATCTCCCGACGCGAAAGGCAAGTGAGGGCGTCGCCGCGATTAGCGTTGTCGCCGCCCGCTCCTTCGGCCGGCATGCGAAGGACGATCATCGGCTGGCCAAGCGACTCGGAAGCCTCGAAATCGATCGTCACGCCGCCCCGTAGCCTGACAGACTGCGAGAGCCGGACGAGATCAACCACAGGCACGGCCGGCCCGCGATTTTCATGCAGGACGGCCGCGAGTTCGCGAAGTCGAACGAGCGTGGCCTTGTCGATCGGCGGTACCGGCGGCATGGGCGTGTATGCGTGTGCCTTGTCGCCGCGGCGGGCAGGCGATGGGCTATCTGATGACATAAGAAGTAGCTTCGCGACGGTCGCGCAGCTATCGATTAATATTGTAAATGAAAGGACCGGCCACATGCCAGTGAAAGAACAGGATCAGGCGCTCGTTGAGCAGATATTCAAGGCCATGCACGCCCGAGAAAAGGGCGAGTCGATCATGTCGGGACTGTTTGCGGAAAACGCCACGCTCATTGAACCGTTTAGCGGCGAGCCGCGCACCCATCAGGGCCATGCGAGCATCATGTCATGGTTTCGCGAAGCCGTGACACAGATGCCGCCCGACATGACGATCAAGATGGATCGTATCGATATGGATTCCGGACGCGTGCGCGCTGACTGGACCTGTACATCGAGCGCCTTCAGCACGCCGATGAAGGGCATCGATTTCTACCGCATTCAGAACGGCAAGATCGAACATGCCGAGTTCGTGGTCACTGAAATGCCGCCGATGGGCTGACGTGGAGCGGTCGGGAAGATGTTAAACCGACAACTCAGTCGGGTGTTGCGCGCGGCGTGCGTCGCGTGATTTCACGATGGGCCGATCTGAAATGTAGCAGTACATGACGACAGAAGGGATCAGCGATGAAAAGAACCGCACAATCACTGCGCCTGGCGGCTGCACTAACGGTCATGGCGCTCGTCGCGAGCGCCGCGACGTATTCGATTCAGGCCTTTGAGCCGGAGGGTAAGCCAGTCGCAAACGACGCCGCGAAGTCGGCACATACGGTTGAAGATCTGGCCTGGATGTCAGGCCGATGGCAGGGACAAATCTTCGGCGGACCGATCGACGAGCATTGGCAGGCGCCGTCGAGCGGCGTGATGATGGGCATGTCGCGGCTGGGCGCCGATCGCGAGCGCTGCATGTATGAGTTCATGCTGATCGAAGAACACGACGGCGCGCCGACGATGTTCCTGCGCCATTTCCGACAGCATCTCTCAACGAGGGAGACGGAGCCGATGGCCTATCGACTCGTTGAGCTGAGCGGCAAGAAGGCGATCTTCGAGTCGGCCGACAAGAGCCACAGCTTCACGCGCATCACGTATGAGCTTGAGAAGAAAAAGTCGATGCTCGTCGTACTCGAGGGCGAGCGCGGCGGCAAACCGACGCGCGTCGAGAGCCGAATGGAGCGCGGAAAGTAATCGGCCCTGGATCCGACGCACCGCCGACTCAGGCGTAACTCATTCTGTCCCGGCCAGTTAGAACTACGCAAAAAGTAGTGGATTTTGTCGCATTTTTCCCTTGACGGCGGGTATCGGTTTGGTTAATGTTTGGACCCGATTCGGACGGATCGACCGACCATGTCCGTGCAATCAGTTTGCGCGTTGTTCGTCGCGGAGCGTTTTCGCGGCGCCGCCCACCATGCAACGCGGCAATACGCGCAAATCGAACACACTTTTTTGAAGAGGAGCGTTTCAATGAAGCATCGAAATCTGTCGCTGGCCGTAGCGCTGCGAACGCTGGTCGCCGCGCTGGTCCTTGTCGCCGTGTCCGCCTTTGTGACGGCGCGCGTCGTCTCGGACGACAAGGGACAACCTGCCGACCCCATGCAGTCCGATGAATGGAAAGAAATGGAAAAGAAGTTCGAAGAGGCCGGCCGCGTTGGCCCGCACCATAAGCACATGGAGCCTTTCATCGGCGAATGGAACGCCGAGAGTAAGTTCTGGATGGGCCCGGGTGAACCGATGGTCTCCAAGGCCACATCGAGCAACCGCTGGATCATGGACGGTCGCTTCATGCAGATGGACTACAAGGGTGAATGGCAGGGCAAGGCGTTCACCGGCATGAGCATCATGGGCTATGACAACCTCCAGAAGAAGTACTATTCCACATGGATTGACAACATGAGCACCTCGCTCTTCGTACAGTCCGGCGCCTGCGACGAATCGGGTAAGACGTTCACGCTGGAAGGCGAAGCCCCGTGTCCGATCACTTCCGGAATGAAGAAGCACAAGTCGGTCTACAAAGTCATCAGCAAGGACAAGCACGTCTTCGAGATGTACGAGCCGGGACCGGACGGCCAGATGGCCAAGCACATGGAAATCACCTACACGAGGAAGTAATTCCCGCGGAGCGCCGTACTGGCCGTGCATGCGGTGGTCAACGCCTCGCGACCAACGTATCACCGTCGCACGATCGCGATTGGATATCCTGAAACGGCTCGGGTAGATTCTGCCCGAGCCGTTTTTCGCTTCTGAGGAGACCGTTCGGATGCGCCATCGCCGCCACCACGTCGCATTTTCGCTGATTGAACTGCTTGTCGTCATCAGCATTGTCGCGCTGTTGCTCGCGCTGCTGCTGCCGGCCTTGTCGGCCTCTCGCGAGAAAAGCCGATCCACTCTCTGCATGGCGCGACTGAGATCGCTCTCCCACGGCTGGCATATGTACGCCGAAGACAACGACGACAACGCCGTGCCCGGCCGCATGTTCAACGCGCCCGGCGGCGCTTCCAATCCGGCCAACTACTACGACGTCGGCAACGGCATGAAGTTTCGCCCGCGCTGGGCGGCCACGATGGGGCGTTATGTCGGACTCTATGCGTTTAATCCGCCGATTCCCGACGATGATCGACAGGACTACGATGCCGGCGTCTATCAATGCCCCACCGTGCCCGACCGCCTCGACGCGCGTAATCATGCCTACGGCTACAACTATCAGTTTCTCGGCAACGCGCGCCAGTCAAACGGCGTGTTCCGAAACTTTCCCGTCAACCGCTCGCGCATCGCCAGTTTTGGAAGCACCGTCATGGCGGCAGACTGCATCGGAACCGCGGCCGGCTTCGCGGCCGACCAACGACAGCCCTATAGCAACGATGGGACGGGATACGACGAACTGGGGAACCATGCATGGACGCTCGATCCACCTCGGCTGCTGCCTGAATCCGATCACGGCAGCGGCGATGCCGGCAGCCCGCGAACGGCCGTTGATCCGCGTCACCTCGCGAAGACCAATGCCGTGTTTTGCGACGGCCACGCCGCCACTGTAGCGCCGGAGTTTCTCGGATATCGTCGCGACGCAGACGGCTCCTTTTTGGACGGTGGAGCATCCGCCGTGGGCGGGCCGACGAACTCATGGTTTTCCGGCACCACGCGCGATGCCGATCCGCCGATGACTACGTCGCCATAAGCCGATGGCGTGTGCCGTAGCGGCGAACTTCGTCGTGCCGCCGGACATTCTGATGGAACATTTCCGCAACGAATCCGATTCACATAGCGGTTTCCGGAACCTCGCGCGGGCCGAATGGAACGGAACTTGCGAGTTGAAATCATGACAAAGGCGCCATTGTGCTGAACGGAGGTGCGTCATGATACTGGAACTGACCGAGGAAGAACGGGCGATACTGCAAGATCTGGTGGCGATGGAGGTGACGGATCTGCCCAGCGAGATTCGCCGCACGAATGACTATGTATTTCGCGACGAACTGAAGCATCGCGAGCAGCTCTTACGCGAACTTCAGGCGAGGCTCAAGAAGGAAGTCCACGCCTGAGGCCTGCCGGAAATCGCCCCGATGCGAATCGCAGCGGAATTCCGCGCGATCCCTCCTCACGCGCGGCGGCCGATCTCCGCTACAATCATCTCATCTCGCGCGCTGAGAAACCTATGCTGCGAAGCAGCGCGTATGGACCGGGCGAGAGATCGGAGCCACGAACTGAACCGCGAAACGACGAACGCTATTCTGGACGCAGCCGACAACGACCCGCTCGCGTCGGCCATGCGCGCATTCTATGAATCGCTCGATGCGGCCATCACCGAGCGCCGGCCGACATGCTGGAACAAGGGCGCGTGCTGCAAGTTCGGCGAGTTCGGTCATCGGCTCTATGTCACGTCGGTCGAGGCCGCCTACTTTGCCGGCGGCCTCCGCCACGAATGGCGACCGCCAACGAGCGAAGATCGTTGCCCCTATCAGATTGATGGCCTGTGTACGGCTCGCGAGCATCGACCGATGGGTTGCCGTGTTTTCTTTTGCGATCCGGCCAGCAGCCATTGGCAGAGCGAGGAATATGAACGGTGCCTTGCGAGGCTCAAGGCGATTTGTTCCGAGCACGGTGTGGAATACCGCTATGTCGAATGGTTATCGGCGCTTCGAGCGCTCTCCGAGGCGTTTCCGCCGGGCGAAACGGGCGCGGAGGTCGTATCACTCATGCAGCCGATCGCGCCATCCATTGACCCGGGGCGTCCGGGCATGATAGAATTGCCGCAGGTCAGTTGAACTGACTCCCACCGGCAGCGAGGGGCTGCCACCGCCGACGGCAGGAACGCCGCCGACTCCAGACCGCACGCCGTCATGCGTCGTTGCATTTGAGGTGCTTGTTATGAAATTCGCGAAGAGCCTTTTCATGCTTGCGTTGGCCGTCGCCATTGTGGCGCCGATGTTGGGTTGCAGCGTTGGCGCGACCGCCGCGGACAACCGCCGGACGATCGCCCGCATCGCCGACTACGACGTCCGCATGATGGTGGACGATCTCGCCCTGCTGACGCAAACGCACCGCACGCTGCGAACCTCGCGCTGGATCATCGACTGATCCGGTCGGGCCGTCGCATTCCCCGCCTGATGCCTTAACGAATCGTCGCTTCGCCGCGCGGCTTGCGCTCGTTTACGCGCCGCTTCTCGCCAGTCTTCGGCAGGCCGATCCTAACCATTCGCGACGGTGCCATTCATCATGATCGAGCGTTGCCTGTGCATCGCCTTCGTGTTTTCATATCGCGCATGTTACCTGATTCATCATGGACGAAGCTGTTGGCCGTCGAAGACTGCGCGCCCGGCTCGCGGCGGTTTGTGGCTGTCGGCGGGCATGAGCTGGCCGTGTTTCACCTGATCGATCCGCCGGGTTTCGTCGTGCTGGCCAACAGTTGCCCGCACGCGGGTGGCAACCTGTCGGCCGGTGAAGTGGTCGACGGCGCGGTGATCTGCCCGTGGCACCATTGGGGCTTTCGCCTGGACGACGGCCGTTGCACCGAATCGGAGCGAGTGTGCGTGAAGAAGTACGATGTACGCGTCGAAGGCGGCATCGTGTATGCGCGTTTGAGTGATTGAAGCGCGAATCGTGTCCAGGCGCGCGGCACGATCGAGTGCGGCGCGCCGGCAAATGAGTGTGGCAAATTCAGGGCTTGGGAGCGACTTGAAGCTCGTGCCGCGGGATGGCCACCATCGCTGTTTCAATGAATTCTCGCACCATCTCATCGCGCTGCGGATCGGCCAGGTAGGCGTCCAGCAGCCGTCGCCCCTCGTCTCGAGCGCCGGAGAAGTACTTCACAAAACCGAGCAGGAATCGGGCGTCGATGTCCTCCGGATTCGCGGCGACGTGATCTTCCAGAATGCGCCGATGCGCCGAAAAGTCGTCCGCCACGCCATACACCGCACGCAGATCGAACTCCGAAGCCGCCAGCCCCGGCGCGCGGGCCACGCCGCGGCGAACGGCCTGCGCCGCGTCGGCGAACGATCCGAGCGCATACTCCGCGAGTCCCAGCGCGATGCGCACGCTGGCATCCTCGCCGGCCAGCACGAGCGCACGGACATACTCCTCGCGCGCCAAGTCGTACTTTCCTGCCTCGAACGCCTCATCGCCGCGCCCCAGCGCCACGCCGACCTGCCGCGCGGTCTCCGCGAGCTGCGGGGAAATCAGATCAGCCACGCGCGGCATCGGAGGTGACACACCTGCGGCATCATTCGGACCGTGCCGCTCGCCAAACTCCGACAGCGCTCGAGACTGAAGCGTTGCATTCATACGATCTTCCCAGGCGCGGCGGGCCAGTTCGGCTTCGGCCGCATCCATCTCCACATCAACCGATAACGGCTCGAATACATCGCCGTACGCGGCGGGATAGCCCGCGATGATCGATGACCCCCAGACGGCCGGCGAATAGATCGGATACCGCCAGCCATATCCGCCGACAAAGCCGTAATTGCGAAAGCCGAACGACCGCGGATAGCATGCGCCGGGTGAATGGCCGATGATCGTGCCGCCGCCGAAGCCGCCGAAGCCGTCAAAAACATCGAAGCCTTGTCTGACATGAAGCCCCGGCACGCGACCGGCCATGCGCGGATGTTGCCATGAGTTGTTCGGAATGGCGCTGCCGCCCAACGCCGGACCGCGCGGCGCGCATTGAACCGAGCCGAGATTGCGGCCACCGAAGCCGCCGTGGCCAACGCCGAAACCCGATCGGACGTTGCCGACACCGGATCGGCCGACACTCTGAAAAGCGGTCGGCCGTTGCGACGGCCTCGGCATCGGTCCCGTGATGCCCAGACCACCGCGCTGCACGCCGAACGCCCTGGGCGGGGTCACGGCTCGCGAACCGCCGCCGCGATTTTGCGCGAGCGACACGTCAGCCGCAAAAAGGGCGACCGCCGAAGCCGCCGCGAAAGTGGCCGAGAATCGATGTCGAGTGAATAGGCGTGAGTGCATACCGCAGGCCTCCTCTCCGTCGGCAGGGGCGAACGAGCTATCTGCCGCGCCGTTTCGCGAAAGAACTGCACTCGATTCTATCGCGCCGCGGGGGCAAATTTCACGCTATTTTGCGGGAAATCGCCTTCACCGTCTCCCGTTCAGCGCGGTGAATACGGTCGACGCACAGCGTCTCAATTTCGCCTTCCAACCCCACTCCGAGCAAATCCGCTATAATCGTCATGAACACACCGAACACGCCGGATACACAAGCCCTTTAGGAGTGCCTGATATGAACCGGCCGACCCGCTGCATCGTTCTGACGATCATCTTCATCGCACCGGCCGCCGTCTTCGCACAGGGAGGAGAGCGGACGACCATCCGCAACAATCTGCTTCCCGGCCATTTCACGGAGCATCGCGTCCAGCGCGTCATCCATCGCAAGACCAAGAAGGACAAGAAGTCCGAAGAACTGGTTTATTCGCATCTCACCGACTGGGTGCAGCTCAATGTTCACGAGCCGCGGCCCGGCGGCGTGCGCGTGTTTCAGATGGTGGTCGATCATCCCGCCAAGGTGGTCAGCTTGTTCAAGGGTACACAGCGCGTGACGCCGACACCCTCGCCGGATTACTTCGGCCTCTCGCGCGGCAACACGCGCCTGCACAGCCTCGAGCGCTCGCCGACGGAAGCGCCTGCGCTGATTCCAAAGTGTGCCCGCGCCGAGGCAGCCGTGCTGCGGGCGATGATCGATCTTGCGTACTGGCAGCGCGGCCAGGTCGAGACCGGCGGCAAGTGGGCGCGCGACGTGCGCGAAACGGACTTCGAAGGCACGCAGCAGTTTGAGTTCACCGAGTTGCTTCGGGCCAAGGACGAAACGGCCGCCGTGCTGACCATGTACGTGACCGGCGCGTTTAAGGGCGATCTGGAGAATGACTACGAGTTCGTCAAAGGCCAGGCGATCATCCACTGGGCGCGGATGGACCGCTCGCTCCTGAAGCTGGAAGCGCGTGCGGAGTATGTCTGCAAGCGCCCCGGCGGCAACGAAGAATATGTGATGGAACTGAACGTCGGTCTAAAGAAGCTGAAAACCTACAACGCGGATGAGCTTGAAGTCTTCGTCGATCAGTTGATCGCCTTCGATGAAGCCGATCGCGCCGTGCGTTCCGGCGACAAGCCCCTGGCGCGTCAGCATGTCGCGGAGTTTCGTCGGAAGTGGCCCAACGCCGTCTGGATGCCCGCGCTGGATGAACTGGAGCGGCGTATTTCTCCGAGCGAGCGCGCCGTTCGTCCGATGAAAACATCCGAGATCAACCGGGTGCTGGGCGAAGCGCTCATCAAATGGGAGGCGGCCAAGGCCAAGCGCAACTATGATCTTCTCGATCAGACGCGCCGCCTTCTGAAGGCGCTCATCAAGGACCACGCATCCAAGATTCGAACGCTGGCGAAGAAGGGCGACGACCAGCAGCGCGGTCCGGCTGTTTTCGCGTTGGCGTTCAGCGCCGATGAGGATGATTTTTACAGCGTTCAGAAATACGCGCGCGACAATTCGGCGGCCGTGCGCGCCATGGCGCTGGCCGGCTTGGCGGCGCGGGCGGATTCGAAGACCAGCGTCGAACTGCTCATCATCACGCTCGATGACGAAAAGGCGAATGTTCGGGCACGGGCCTGTGAGGCCGTGGCGACGTGCGTTTCGCGCGAGCATTACTCGGTGGACAAAATCGCCGCGCGTCTGGGCGAATTGCTCATTGACGACGAAGCGGCCGGCGTTCGATACGAAGCCGTGCAGGCGCTGTCGGCCGTCGGCGGACAGGCGGATATTCCGAAGCTGGAGAAGGCCCTCTCGCGCGAGCTGGACAAGGAAATTCGCAAGGAGATCCAGCGGGCGATCCGCAAGCTGGAAAAACGCGACGGCTAACGCCTAATTGCAGATTCCCAGCAGCACGCAATCGACGAACAGCGCGGCGTCGTCGAGCGTCACGTCCGAATCGTCGTTCATGTCGGCCGCGCAGTGCGCCGCGGTTCCCGGCTCGCCGCCGGTCGTCAGGATGCTCACGAGTTCGCTCAAATCGCGCCCATCGACACGCCCGTCGAGATTGATGTCACCTTTGCGGCACGTACCGGCGACCGGACAAGCCGCGTCGAATACATGCACCGCGTCAATGGCCGCCTCGGTCCGCGAGTTGTTCGGCTCATCGGCCACGCCGAAGCGAATTCGCGTGATGTTCGACGGCGGCACGACATCCGACACCTTTACATATCGAAACTGCCAGCCGATCGAGTCCGGCACACTCTCCACGGTTGACCACGTCGAGCCGAAGTTATTCGATAGCTCCACGAGCATCACGTCGTCGCCGGTGTCGTTCGTAAACCACCGGGCGTACGACATCATCGGCCGCGCGGCCGCCGACAGATTGAACGACGGCGACCAGAGCCGCGTCGGTCCGCCGTCCACGTCCGAGTCGCCAGGGGCATTGCCCGTCAGCCAGCACTGGCCTGATCCGTCGTAGTCGGTCGTCGGATCGCCGCGCGTGCCGTCGCCGGCCGGCACGCCGCGCTCCCACGCGCCCGCGGCGACATTGATGTTCTGCACGGTCCATCCGGCGGCCGTCTCAAAATCAAACTGGGCGATGGTGGTGACGCTCGACGCCGACAGGGCATGATGTGTGATGCTCGGCGCATTGCGGGGATCGCGACTCTCGCGGCCGTCGGCGGTCTCCGCGGTGATGAAGTACCGAAGCGGCGTCGTGCATTCGACGGGCGGGAAGTACCCGACGAAGGTATCGTCGCCGGCGGGAATCATCTGCGAATCGGAAAAGCCGCCCCCGATGTTCAGATGCATCCGCACGCCCGTCTGGCTGGGCACATATCCGTTTCTTCCGATCACCTTTACGACGATCTGCGTGCCGCCGAGCGGGTTGACGATCGACGGTCGGCCGTGGGTGTATGCGAAGTCGAAATAGCGCGGAATGCACACGCCCTTCGGATTCTGAAGCGCGACGAGCAGATCGGGATGAACGACGCTGCAACCGGCGTTCAGGCCGCCGGACGACGTGCATCCGCCGTTGGTATGGATCGCGATGGCGATGCCCGACGTTTCGTCAATCATCGGGGAGCCGGAATCGCCCCCGCTGCTGTCGATCGGATACCTCAGTGCCGTACCGTCCACCACCGACAGCGGGCCGGCCAGCGTCTTCTGCACCTGGTTCCATTCGCGCGGCACGGACGAATCCGTCGTGCCACAGCCGGTCTTGCGTATGGTCTGGCCCGACGCAACCGGCGCCGTCTGCGTCAGTGCAAAGGCGCCGCCGCCCTGGGACTCATACGGCGTCAGTCCCGTGTTCGAATTATCGAAGACGCCGTAGTAAGCCCAGTCATTCCCGACGACGATCGCAGTCTGGACGGCCTGCAGTGACGCGGGATCGACGGCGTATTGGTGTTCGGGCGGCGGATGGTTGAGCGAGCCGTTGCTGTTGGAAAGCGGCACGTTGAACTGCGAAACCTGTAAACCGGAGCCTGTCGCGCAGTGGCCGGCGGTGAGGAAGCAGAAGTTTTCGTCCTGAATCAGCCAGCCGGTACATCCGACGGGCAGCAGCCGCGCGACGCGCGGATCGTTGGAGGGCAGTCGATCGTCGGTCGGTCCGCAAATATTGCGAGGCTGCGCGTCGTCGCCGTCGTGAATCGCGTCGGCAATGACAACGCGGCATGGCCCCGCGCCGGGCGGCGAGATCAGTTCGACGAGCACGGTGTCGCCGTTGAAATAGGCCGACGTCTTGCGCCACTGAGCGAGTGTGGTTCGATCAAGAACCTGCTGCGCGCCGTCGAGCGCCGATGTGAGGCGCAGAAAGGCGCGCTCGGTCGACCCCGCAGGCGAAGGCAATTGGACTTCGCCAAAGGCGACGCGCAGCCAATTCGCGCTCGGTGCATGAACCGGAAACGCAAACAGGCAGGCCTCCGCCTCGCCGTCGTTGGTGACCATGCCGGAATCAACACTGATGGGAAACGAAAACTGCACCACCGGCGCGGGATCGCCGCGTGACGCCTCCGCGCAGAGACCCATCGCGAAGGCCGCCGCCCAACCGCAAAACGCGAATCGCAATCTGCACAATGTCATTAACCCCGGACTCCATCCGAAACTTCGATCGTCGAATCTCACGGGCAAGTGCCGTTGATGAGGCACTCGACGAACGAAGCGACGTCGTCCGTCGCGTCGAGCACGCCGTTGCCGTTCATATCGGCAGCGCAGAACGGCTGCGTTCCCGGACCGCTTGATCCGAGCAGCACGGCGACAAACGCGCCGACATCACGGCCGTCGATCACGCCGTCGTCGTTCACGTCGCCGCGCATGCACGAAACCGCATCGCACTGATAGTCGATGATCGAAAAGGCGTCCAGGGCGGCCTCGGTCCGCGAGTTGTTCGGATTGTCCGACACGACGAAGCGGAACCGCATCGAAGGGCTGACCGCGATCAGATCGCTCACGCGATGCCGCGAAACCTTCCAGCCTTCGCTGTGGGCGATCTGCTCATATGTCGTGTATGAAAGCCCGCCGTTGTTCGACACCTGCACGCTCAGCCGATCGATATCTTCGGGCTGATTCGTGAACCAGCGTGCGTATGAAACGAACGCATTTGTCGTGCTGGAAAGATTGTACGCCGGCGAGCGCAGCCGCGTCGGACCGCCGTCTACGTCGCCATCGTTGCCCAGAATATTGCCCGTGAGCCAGCACTGGCCCGAGCCATCAAAGTCTGTTGCCGGCGCTCCCGGCGGCGGAGTGTTGTTCGTCCCGGAGACCACTGGAACGCCAAGCTCCCATGCGCCTGCGGTCACACCGACATTTTCAACCGTCCAGCCGACGGCCGTCTCGAAATCGAGATCAACCAGCACGTTGATCGCCGTCGCCGTCGTCGCTCGGAAGGTGTTGATCGGATTGGTGATCTGGTTCGGCACGCGGATGCCGCCGGACGTCTCGGAGCTGAAGTAGTAGTCCACGAACGAGCCGCAGGGAAACGCCGGGAACACGGCTTCATAGACGTTTTCGGCGATTTCGTTCATCGACACGGTTTGCCAGCCCGCGCCGGCGTTTGCGTTGTAATGAAACTGACCCGTGCCCGGTTCGGGCGAAGCGCCGTTTGCCCCCGTAACCTCCACGACGACGGTCGTGCCGCCGTTGGGATTGAGCAGCTCCGGCAGCCCGTTCGGATAGTTGTAGACCAGTGCCACGCAAACGCCCAGAGGATGGTTCAGCGCCATGCGCAGATTCGGATTGTTCACCGCCGTGCCCGCGTTCGAGCCGCCGAACTCGGTGCAGCCGTCCTCGACGGCGATGCCGATGATCTTGCCGGTGGTCTCGTCGAGAATCGCCGCGCCGGAGTCGCCGCTTGTCAGATCGACGCGCATTTGAATGCGCGTGCCGGAGAAACCGACGTATTCGCCGACTTCGGTCTTCTGCACAAAACTCCATGTACGGAAGATCGGCGGCTGCGTAAACCCGTTGCCATACGAACGCACCGGCCGGCCATCCACCGGTGGAATGACATCCGCCAGTTCAAAGTATTCACCGCCGGATTGAAACGGCGTCAGATTGGTCGTCGAGTTGGGCAGCGCTCCGAAATAGCCCCAGTTGTTGCCCGTGCCCGCCGCGCCGCTGATGCGCTGGATGGACGTCAGATCGGCCACGTATTGATGCTCCGGCGGCGGATGATTCAGCGTCGTGCCGTTGGGAAACGTCAGCGGCGCGTGAAACTGAATGACCGATGTGGACGCCAGCGCCGCGGCCACCGAGCCGGAGGTCAGGAAGGTGTGGTTCGGATCGTCGATGATGAACGTCGTCGCGATCGCGCCAGAGCTGAACACGATGCGAGCAACGCGCGGATCGTCCGACAACTCGCGATTGTCGATCGTTCCGCAATAGGTGCGCGGAGCGACATCGCCGTCGTCGGCCGCCGTCTGATCCGGTGCGAGATCGTAGATCGCTGCGTTCACGACGAGGCGGCTCTCGCCGGACGCGGGCGGCGCGATCAGTTCAACGAGAACCGCATCGCCATTGAAGTATGCCGAGTGGCGGCCCCACTGTTCGAGATGCGTTGCGTGCATCGTCTGCACCGCGCCGTCAAGCAGAGAGGTCATTCGCAGGTAAGCGCCGTTGCCGACAGACTCATCACCGCCGAGGAGCGTTCCTTCGAGATGCAGTCGCAGCCAGGCCGCGCCTGGCACGTGTACTTGTTCGGCGGCGACGACGGCATCATTCGGTCCCGCGTTTGTCACGACGCCCGAATCAAAAGAGACTTCCGCCGCGAGAGGCGTGAAGACCGGCGTGTTGAGTTCGGCGCGGGCGGCGGGTACGACCGCGATCAACCCAACTGCGGCAAGCGTTACCAACATGACGCGGCGAAACAACAGCGTGAACATTCGATCCCTTCCTGAAAAAAACCGATGCAAGCCTGCCTCGGAACTTGAACCCATCCGGCTATCGAACCCCCTCGGCCGCGCATTGCATGGCCGAGTGTCGAACCGAGCGCCGAACGCGATATTATGTGTCTTGACGTTTGGTCGTGCCGCAACATGGGTGCGCGGCGAACCGTGAGACGATATCCCCCAAACGGCAACATACCCCAACGCGCAGCGACGGTGTCTTTCCTCCGAAACGTGGAGACATGACAACGTTAACACATTATAGCGGATCCTGCGCAAAAATTGATGCAAACAAGCGGATGGATTGCGATTTCCTAACCACTTGATCCGTCAACACTTGCCAAGCGGCGCAACGGCCCCCCCGGAAGGTCTTGTCTGCACGGTGCTGGCCGCTCTCCTTCGATAACCTGAAATTCGCCGCTTTTCTTCCACGTTCGCGAGCGAATCTCCGGCTTGAATTCGAGCATCTTGCGGCAGCCGACTGCGGCGGAGCAGCGACTACGGCGTCGAAGGGCCGGCCTTGGGCCAGATGGTCCAACCGGTGCCGAAGGGAAATCGCGTATCCATGAAGCGATACTCCGAGTGACCGTCGAGAAAGAGAATCGAGTGGTTTGAAAACTTGCGATGCCATCCCTTCACGCGAAAGCCGCCGCCGGTATGGTTTGCATTTTGAAGGATATTGTGACAGAGAGATTCATAGATCACGACAAATGTCGAGGCGCGGCCGCCAACGAGTTCCTTCACCATGGGGCCTGATCGCGCCTTCATTTGCGAGGTGCTCCAGCTTGTCGGCTGGTAGTAGTTCATCCACCACCAGTTGATCGCGTAGCTGTTTCCCGCGGCCTTCCACGAGGATTGCCAGTCATTCGGATCGACCGAATAACCCGGAAGGCTGCCGATGGTTCCGAAGCCGCGCGTGCGATCGCCGGGACAGATATAGGCCTCGATGCGATCGCTGCCGGTGATGCCCGGCGCGACGTACTTGTTCAGCGGGCGGGCCTCAGCGGGATGATGCATGTAATCGATGTTGTTGCCGAAAGCCGGATCGGGCATCGGCGCGATGAAGCCGCCGAAGACAAACTGAGAAATGATCGACGCTCCCTGCGCCGGATGGATCCACGGAATACCGCGATCATGGTCGTCCATGTACATGTGCAGCCCGCGCCCGATCTCGCGCAGATTCGAGAGGCACTTGACCATGCGCCCCTGTTCGCGCGCGTTGCTGAGCGCGGGCATCAGAATGGAAATCAGCAGGGCGACAATGGCAATCACGACGAGCAGTTCGATCAACGTAAACGCCGCGCGAGAGACGGTGCCGGCGTTAGCGTGAACGGCGGACGGCCGCGTGCCGGCGCGATTGACTGTTAACGTTCGCATCTCGTTCCGCATTCGCATCCCTCAATCATATCGGCTCGCCACATGGATACTCACAAACGCGAACTTAAAGCACCTGCACAAGACCAGGCGTCACGAGGACGCGATGTGCCTGAGTCATGGCAACAGAAATGTCGGAACGGGTGAGCGACTGGATTCGAACCCGCGACCCCTAGGATCACAACCTAGTGCTCTAACCAACTGAGCTACGCTCACCATTATAACGGGAGGGCGGCACTCGTTGCCGCAGCTCTGACATATTATCGCTCGAAACACGGATCGGCAAGGGGCGAAGCCAGATGGCCCACCGGAGAAATCCTTATTCTTCCATGAGTTACGTCCCATTGGTTCAAATTGTTTCGTATCCTGAAAGGTGAAGCACATCCCTGCGACGGTCGATGAAGATGGGGCAAATACCCGTCCGAAATCGCCGTCCCATAGAGGCATGGCGCGGCGGACGCTGTCGGCTTCAGGGGGAGTGAATTTGCGCGCGGTCCTTCAACTGCTTTGCAAGAGCATCCGGGGACTACAGTTCCGCACCACCGTTCTGCTCACGTTTGTCGTCCTGGCGGCGACCGGGCTGACCGCCGCAACCAGTCTGCGTGTCTCCTCCGGCATCATGCTGAACCAGACGAAACGACACGCACGCGACATCGCCCGCGCACTGGCCGCGACGGTTCAGCAGCCTGTCAGCCGGCACGATCGCGATGCACTGCTCGCCGTCGCCGAGAACTGCGTGCGCGGCGGCGACATCGTCTACGTCATCTTCGCGGACGCTTCCGGTGAGATGATCGCCGGATCGCAGTGTCACACCGGTAGCATTACGCCTTATCTGCTGCAGGACGTGCGGCGCGTATCCGTCGAGCCGATCGATAACCCTCAGCTCTCATACCTGACCGACAAGTTCGCGCGGATCGACGTCGTCTTTCCGGTTTATGGTGAAACGGAACTTGTTGCTCAATCGGATGTGCGGCCGACGCTGGGCTACGTGCGACTCGGCATCAGCCTCGACCGCGCGCAAGAGCGCGTCGCCGCGCTCATCAATACAACCATCGGGC
>CAZRFP010000014.1:0-41207 GCA_964599535.1 uncultured Planctomycetaceae bacterium | reverse complement strand
TGTTTCTTGCCGAGACAATCACGGGCGTCTTGCTGATGTTCTATTACCGCCCGGTCGTCGAATACGCCTATGCGGACATTATCTCGCTCCGCGCCCATGTGACGCTCGGTCTCATGCGCGAGATTCACCGCTGGGGCGCTCACGCGATGGTCATTTCCATCTGGCTCCACATGCTGCGCGTATTTCTCACCGGCAGCTACAAACCGCCGCGCGAGTTTAACTGGGGCGTCGGCGTCGTGCTGCTCGTGCTGACGCTGCTGCTCTCGTTTACCGGATATCTGCTGCCGTGGGATCAGCTCGCGATCTGGGCGATCACGGTCGGCTCGAACATGGCTCGCGCCCATCCGTTTTTGGGGCATGAAGGTCCAGGCTCATCACTGCTGGTGATCGGCGATGTGCCGTTGATACATGCCGGCTCCGACGCGCGGTTCCTGCTGCTGGGCGGAACGCTGGTGGGTCCGGGCGCTTTGCTTCGGTTCTACGTGTTGCACTGTATTTTCATTCCGCTCGTTGTGTCCGTACTCATCGCGGTCCACTTCTGGCGGATTCGCAAGGACGGCGGTATCTCCGGCCCGCTCTAGTCCGGACGGAGTGTCGGCGTTTGCCCGCGCTGCTTGCGGGTTGATGGTGGTCGCCCAACGCGCCGGTCAAACACCGGCGTCACGAAACTATGAACTTGCTGACTCTACTTGCGGCGGTCGATCAGAACGGTCTGGTTTCGCTCATTAAGCGCAAGCTCAATGAGTGGAGCGAGCCGCAGTATTTCGTCACGTTCACCGTCGTGCTGCTGATCATCGGCCTGGTCACCTATCGGCAGTGGACGCGGCCGCGCGCCGCAGCCGCGCTGGGGCTGATGTTCCTGGCGTTCTATGTCTGGAGCGCTCTCGACGAAAACTTCCTCAAGATCATCGCCAAGCCAGACAACGTCCCCATCACCATCATGCTCTTCGTCACGGCCTTCCTTACATGGGTTGCCTTTCGGCAGGCCGCCATCAACGACGAGCGCATGGAACGCGGAGAGCCGCTCATCGAAAGCGGGGCCGATGACAAAGTGCTGGTCTGGCCGGACCTTGTCTATACCGAGATGATCTGCCTCGTGCTGTGCAGTATCGCACTGGTCGTTTGGGCGATCATCCTGAAGGCCCCGCTGGAGCCGGCCGCGAATCCGACGAACATTCCCAATCCGTCCAAGGCGCCGTGGTACTTTCTTGGCTTGCAGGAACTGCTGGTCTATTTCGATCCATGGATCGCCGGCGTGCTATTGCCGTTGCTCATCATCTTCGGTCTGGTCGCGCTGCCGTATATCGACAAGAATCCGCGCGGCAACGGCTATTACACGTTCAAAGAGCGCAAGTTCGTCATTTCGGTTTTCATGTTCGGCTGGGGCATCATGTGGATCGTGCTGATCGTGCTGGGCACCTTCCTCCGCGGGCCGAACTGGAACATCTTCGGACCTTACGAAGTGTGGGATCCACATCGACCGGCCGCGCTGCTCAACATCAACGTGTCCGACGTCTTCTGGGTTGTGATTCCCTCGTGGTTGAATTTCGACTGGTGGAAGCCGGGCTTGCCGACGGCATCGTTCATGGGCATTCCCGGTTACATCATTCGCGAGTCTCCCGGATGGGTCCTGCTAGGTGGCTACTTCGCTGTTCTGCCGGCGTTTCTGGCGGCGACGTTCTTCAAGAAAATTTACCGCGACATCGGCTTTATTCGATTCTCCGTCTTCTGGCTCCTGATGAGCTGGATGTTCCTGGTCCCGATCAAGATGGTTTTGCGCTGGGGATTCAATTTGAAGTACTTCCTCGCGCAGACGGAGTGGTTCTTCAACGTCTAACGCGAAAGCGCATGTAAACGGATACGACGGTTATGCCCGTTACCACGGATACTCTCTGGAACATCAAGCGGCTGAACAAGGTCTTCGGCGTCTCGGCGCTTTTAGGCCTGGTGTCGTTTTGCTGGATGATGTGGCACGACTATCAGCGCCCCTGGCGCGACATACAGACCGGGTATTTCAACACCCGATCGGCGCTGGCCCATTTCACGGCGCTTTCCTACGAAACCGAAGACGCTCGTCGCGAATATCGCGCCCTGAAGGATGCCGTCGAACAGGCCGAAGCCAAGCTTGCGCAAGACGCGGTTCGCGAGCGCGTCGCGGCGCTCGAAGCCAAGGCTGAATTGGTCAATGGTGAATTGCAGGGCGTCGCGCTGACGTATGGCAATCGCAACGCCGAACTGGGCGTGACGGTCTTTCTTTTTGAAGAAGTGCGCATGGCGCATGGTCCGGCCCATCCGCGAACGATCCAGATGGAGACGCGCTACCGCGCTGAGACGGCCGTCATCGAGCAACTCGCGAAGAAAAAGGACGAGCTCGAAGACGATCTTCGCGAAATCAATAATGAGTTGAAGGAGCTGTTTGCCGAGCGCGATACCGCCCGGCGAGCGCTTCAGGCCTATGAGAAGGGCCGGAACGACGCCGAAGCGCGCGATCGAAAGTTCGGCCCCGGCTATCAGCGATTCTTGCTCAATCTGCCGATCCTCGACGCGTTCCCGACAAAGGACACGCCCGGCCGACAGGAAATCCGACAGGTTTTCATGCCTGATATTCGCGTGAATTACAACTTCACCGATTCCTACGCGACCGACCGTTGCACCACGTGCCATGTTTCGATCGACGATCCGAATTTCAGCCGCGACAACTATGTCCGACAGGCCGAGGCGGCGCTGAGGGCGCCCGCCGTGGCTGATGTGCTGCGAGAAAAGAACGAATCTCTGGTGAAGACGCTGGCGCGCCGCCTCGCCGATGTCGAAACGCTCGCCAGCATGGATCACGCCACATTTATTAATGCCTTTGTCAACGAGGCGAACATCTATCTCGACGAGATATCCCGGCCGATGATCCCGGCCGCGCCCATCCACGCCGCATTCGAGGGGAAAGTGCCCGATCGCGGAACGGTCATGTCCAGGATTGAAACCGCTTTCCGTGCCATTCTCTCGGCCGCGCCGCCGATGATCGAACGCAGCCGCGAAAAAGTGCCGCTCGATTACGATCACATGTCGCCTGAGCAGCAGCGGGATTATTTCAAGGCGCTCACCGCCGCGCTGAACCTTTATCTGACGTCGAAGGGCCGCCCGGAGGCGGAGTTTCATTCTGTGCTCGCGGCGCATCCGCGGCTCGATCTTTTCGTATCGCCCGATTCGCCGCATCCGATGAAAACGATGGGATGCACCGTCTGCCACGAGGGCAGCGGTCAGGATACCGACTTCATCCTTGCGGCCCACACTCCGAAGAACGAAGCCGAAAAGAAGGAGTGGAAGAAGTACTACGTCAAAGAGCTTGGCCTGCCGCTCGCAACGTTTCACCTCGTCGAGGAGTTCTGGGAGCGGCCGATGCTGCTGACAAAGTACGCCTCGGCCAGTTGCGTCAAGTGCCACGACCAGGTCTACGACCTCGAGCGCCACGCGACAGAACCGCTGGCGTCGGCCGACAACATCGTGCGCGGGCGAGATTTGTTTACTAAAGTCGGCTGCATCAATTGCCATAACGTGCAGGGACTGATGGATTCGCGCCGCGTCGGCACCGATCTGACGCATGTCGGCGACAAACTCTCCACGGGCTTCATCGAGCGCTGGGTCGACTATCCCAACAACTTCCGCCCGTCGACGCGCATGCCGCACTTCTTCCACCAGGAGAATAACACCGACCGCAGCAAGTGGGACGAGTTCGATCCCGATCCGGTCATGCGAACCGAAGTCGAAATCAAGGCGATGGCCCACTATCTGAAGGTCTTTTCGAAGCCCTTCGATTCCAAGCCGTTGCCCGACGGCATCGTCGGCGACCCCGAACGCGGACAGCAGTTGGTCGCCTCGATCGGTTGTCTGGCTTGTCATGCTGATCTGGAGGCGAAGGATCCGCTTGATTCCGATGGTCGCACGTTCGGCGAAAAGTGGATCGTCTCGGATATCGCGATGGCCAGTGCCGAAGAGCAGGTCGCTCGCATGAAACGCGACGGGGTTGAGGCATCACCTGAAGCCGTGCAGGGCCTGGTTGATGCGGCCCTGCCCGAGGCGCAGCAGGCCTTCGAGGCAATGTCGAAGAACGATCGCACGCGATATGCGGCCCGCCGCTTCTCGAAGGAGCGCCGCGACCATGCCAGAGTCGTCTCCGCGACCGAGTTGTTCATCGCCGACACCGAATCGCGCGATCCGGATCCGCTGAAGGCCTATGTACCGCCCGAGTTCACGCGGCATGGGCCGGAACTGTCGGGCATGGGCACCAAGCTCGTCAGTGATCCGAGCGACCCGGCGCAGGTCGAGCACGGGATGGTCTGGCTTTACAGTTGGCTGTCGGATCCGCGGCACTATTCGTCCTATACGCTGATGCCGCGCATGTTCCGCGAAAACTACTATCAAGACCTGCCGCCGGAGGAGCGCGCGAAGAAGAATGACCAGGACATCATGGATGTCGCGGCGTATCTGCTGACGCTGCGCAACGACGAATTCTCAACGGAGCCGCTACCCGAATCTCCTGAGCATCTGGCCGAAATGCAGCGGCTGATTCTCATGCTGCTCGGCGGACAGAATACGGAGTCCGTTGCTCAGCGAATTCTCAGCGACGAAAAGTCCCATGCCGACGAGCCGTACGGTCCGCTCACGCGAGCTATCGTTTCTCAAACGCAGCAGGCCTTCGGCGGCGGCGACACCGGTAAAGCCAATGTCGCCCGTCTCATTGCGTCGAAGTCCGGTTCGCTCAAGGACCGCCAGAAGCTCTACTTCGGCATGAAGATGATCGGCCACTACGGCTGCTATTCATGTCACACCATCGCCGGCTTTGAGGATGCCACGCCGCCCGGCACCGAGCTGACCACGTGGGCGCAAAAGTTCCTTAGTCAGCTTGATTTTGCATTCTTCTCGCCGGTGTTCGAACATGACTGGGAAAAGAAGCCGGACGTTTTCTCAGGTCTATATCTCAACAAAGCGCCGAGCGATCGCGTCGAGTTTCGCCATTTGATTCGTGACATTGGCGAGGACGCGGCGGATCTGATCAGCGGGTCGGCTGGCGCGATTCCCACGAGCGGCAATGTTCCTCAGGAAATCCTGCACAACCACGCCTCGTTCGCCTATCACAAGATTCGCAATCCGCGCATCTGGGACCGCGACAAGCTGAAGAAGCCCTACGAAAAGCTGAAGATGCCCAACTACTTCTTCACGGAAAGCGAGGCGCGGGCGCTGACGACCTTCCTCCTCAGTCGTCGCGATGCCGACGTGCGCGAGTCGATCAAGGTCAACTATTCCGCAACGCCCGAAGGTCGCGTCGCGCGCGGCCGAGCGCTCGCGCACGAGTTGAATTGCATCGGCTGTCACACGATCGAAGCGGATCGCGAGGCGACGATCCATCAGTATTATTCCGAAGATCCGACGCAACCCGATGATTTCCAATTCGGCATGCGCTTCAAGCCGCCGCTGCTTTGGGGCCAAGGCGCCAAGACGCAGTATGACTGGCTGTTCCGCTTTTTGAACAACGTCGAAATGTTGCGACCCTGGCTCATCGCGCGCATGCCCAGCTTCCATCTGTCGGCCGAAGACGCCACGGTGCTGGTCGAGTATTTCGCGGGCCTCAGCGAGCAGGAATCCAAATTACTCGGCGATCGGCTGTCGCCCGTGATCGAGCATCTTCGACAGGTGCATTCCGGCGCATCGGCCATGAACGGCGCCGCGGTGAATGGTTCGCACTGGTTTACGGAAGAGCGATTCACTGATCGAGCCGATTTCCTCAAGCGATACGCCCTTCGCCACAAGCAGGCCACGCCGTTTGAGTTCGACGCATCGTCTGCCACGACGCCCCAGGAAATCGCCGACATGCTGGCCGATCCGTATGAGAAGTCCGTCAACCGCGCGCGCTTCCTCGCGAGCGTGTTCAACGTGAAATATCCGTACAGCGACACGCGCTCGCATGAAATCAGCGACGAACGTTTCCAGCTTGGAGAGGCGTTCTTCTACGACCAGAAATGTCTCGCGTGCCACGTCGGCGGCGACCCGACCGTGCCGGGCACCACCACCGACATCAAGGCGCCGAACTTCGCGCTTTCTTACAAGCGCCTGCAATACGACTGGATAATCCGCTGGTTGCAGGATCCGCAGGCCATCCAGCCCGGGGCGAACATGCCGCAGATTCTTCAGGGCGGCAGTGCTTATGCCTCGTTGCCTGACGATCAGCGCGCTGAGAAGGAAGCCCTTTTCGGCAAGACCGCCGAGGAACAGGCGCGGCTGATGGTTGATTTCCTTTTCGCGCTGGGGCAGCGTCGATACACGGCGATTCAACCGGGTGCTGCGGAAAAACCCGCGGACACGGATGATGCAGATGCCGATTTCGATTTCGACTTCGGCGGCGGTGACGAGAAGAAGAAAGACGAAGAAGTCGAATTCGATTTCGACTAGCGCTGGGTGGCGCTGTGGTTCGTGCGTTGCGCCGGATTCGCGGACCGCATGTGCCCGAGAAGGCGTGATTCGCGGCTCGCCTGCCGCTCCGCCTGGTGTCTATGACAATTGGATGCTCCTTGTCCGCAGGCGATGTTCGCTTGCAATTGGGAGCATTTACGTTACAAGGAGCGGGGCGTTGGTGCCGTTTTGCGGCAGCCCGGCTTATTTGGACGAAGGGAGTGCATCATGTTGACACGACGAATGTTGAGTATCGTTGCGGCCGGTCTATGCTCGGCCGCGCTGTCCCTGCCCGCTCTTGCCGACGGCAAGAAGGGTACCGCCGTCATCAAGGGCAAAGTCGTTCTTGATGCCGCCGCGACGGCACCGAAGATCAAACCGCTCGATATGAAGGCCGACGCCGTCTGCGCCAAGGCGCATGATAAGGCCCAGCCTGACGAGGGCTTGATCGTCTACGCCAGCGAGGGCAACGCCGTTCCGTTCGTCTTCGTTTATGTCAAGAAGGGCATCGACGATAAGTATGACGTGCCGGAAGAGCCGGTCGTTCTCGATCAGAAGGGCTGCATGTACGTGCCGCATGTGATGGGCATGATCGCCGGCCAGGGACTGGACATCCTCAACAGCGATCCGGTGAATCACAATGTTCACTCGCTTGCGGCCAGGAATCCGAAGTTCAACTTTGCCCAGCCGAACCAGGGCATGAAGAAAGAGCTGCGCGGCAAGGACACCTTTACGCGTCCTGAGGTCATGATCAAGGTCAAGTGCGACGTACACGGTTGGATGGCCTCCTACATCGGCGTCGTATCGCATCCGTTCTTCAGCGTGACAAAGTCACACCAGAACGACGGTGGTGACAAGGCGGCGCGCGGCACCTTCGAGATCAAGGAATTGCCCGCCGGCAAGTTCGAGTTGGAATTCTGGCACGAGAATCTCGGCGTCGTCACCCAGGAAGTCGAAGTCGCCGACGGCGAGACCAAGGAAATCGAAGTGAAAATCGGCGGCAAGAAGGCGCTCGCCCCGACCGTCCGCGAAATCGAACTCAGCGCTGCCGATGACAGCAACAAGTCGCTGAAGGACAGTTGCTGCACCAAGCAGAAGCCGGCCGATGCAAAGTGCCACGATGAGGCTCCGAAGGCCGAAGTCACGAAGTAAACGCTCGTCAAGCGCTCCGTGCCGATCGCAAAGTCGCGGTCAGGCGTCGCGGTCAGGCGTAGCGGTTAGGCTATGCGTGTCGACCGTCACGCTTATGATCGAACGGAGCCAATGAGCCATCGCCCGGCCTGATTCAGGGCGGAAGAATCGCACGAGTTAACGATCAATGTAGTTTCGGATCACACCCCCGTGCCCGGCGCGTCGCGTCGGGCGCGGGGCCGATCCCGGAGAGTTCTGCAACATGCTGGCCTCGGGAAATTTCGGTACGTATGGTCGCTGGTTCCCTCCGCAGTTGTCGGAACATGGGCACCAGATCGACCTGCTGATCGACGTCGTTCACTACTTCATGCTCCTGCTCTTTGTCGCATGGGGTATCTTCTTTGTTTACACCCTGTTGCGATTTCGCCAGCGCGCCGGCCATCGCGCGACGTATGAGCCGGTCAAAGGCAAAATCTCGAAATACGCCGAGATCGGCGTTGCAATTTTCGAGGTGTTCCTGCTCGTCGGCCTGTCGATGCCTGTCTGGGCATCTTACAAGGATGATCCGCCGCCCACCGGCGAGCGCCTTGAGATCCGCGTTATCGCCGAGCAGTTTCAGTGGGACTTCCACTACCCCGGTCCCGACGGGAAGTTCGGCCGCACCGATATATCGCTGATCTCCGGCACGAATCCCATCGGCCTCGATGAAGACTCCGAACATGCGGCCGACGACATTCAGACGATCAACGAGCTTCACCTGCCGACCGGACGCGACGTTTATCTTCGCATTACTTCCAAGGACGTGATTCACTCCTTCGCCATCCCGACAATGCGCGTCAAGCAGGACGCCATTCCCGGCATGGAGGTGCCTATCTGGTTCAAGATCAAGGAAGGCGCCACCACCGAGAAGCTCAAAGAGGAAATGACGCAGGACTATGACACCGCGTCGGCCAAATGGTACCGATTGCGGCATCATGTTTCCTGCGACGACTATCGCGACAAGAGCGGTCAGGTCATTCTCGCAAAGGGGGACGATCTCGGCTCAACACTTGAAGACGGCACTAAGCTGATTGCGGCGCTCAGCGCGGCGGGCGTGGCGAAGATCCGCCTCCAGCCGCGCAATCCGCTGGAAGTCATCTGCGCCCAGCTCTGCGGCAACAGCCATTTCAAAATGAAGGCGCAAGTCATTACTCATACGCCCGAAAGCTTCGACGCATGGGTCAAGGAACGCAGCACGCCGGTCGAGGTGGACTTCGGCGACGATTTCTAGAGACCATCCGTCGAGTGGCCGATCGGCGACCCGTAGGGGCGCGCCGATTGGACGTCGGCGAGTGACAGGCAGTGCCGCACAGCGGCCTCACGAGGGACGAAACGGACATGGCAAACGCTCAGGCACACGGGCACACACACGACCACGCGCACGGTCATGACCACGCGCACGGTCATGACCACGCCCACGATCTTCCCTTCTGGAAGAAATACATCTTTTCTGTCGACCACAAGGTCATCGGCGTGCAATACACCGTCACCGCGCTGGTGTTCCTGTTCATTGGCTTTTCGCTGATGATGATCATGCGATGGCAGCTTGCCTATCCGAACCAGGCCATTCCCTTCATCGGCCAGTTCCTCGGCGAGCCGATTGTCGGTGCGCTCCCCGAAGATCAGGGCGGTGGTTACGTCCTCACCGGCGACGGCTACAACGCCTTCGGCGCCATGCACGGCACGATCATGGTCTTTCTCGGCATCGTGCCGCTGGCTGTCGGCGGATTCGGAAATTTCGTGCTGCCGCTGCAAGTCGGCGCACCGGATATGGCGTTCCCGCGCCTCAACATGGCGAGCTACTGGGTCTTCCTGCCCGGCGGTCTGATTATGCTGGCCAGCTTCTTCATGCCAGGAGGTGCGGCCGCTTCAGGCTGGACGATGTATCCACCGCTCGCGGTTACTTCGCGCGCCGGCGAAACCACGTGGCTGCTGGCAATGGTGCTGCTCATTACGTCGTCGCTGCTTGGTTCGATCAACTTCATTGTCACGGCTGTTCAGTTGCGCGTGCAGGGGCTGTCGTTCTTCCGCTTGCCGTTCTTTGTGTGGGCGCAGCTCGTGACGTCGTTCCTCCTGTTGCTGGCCTTTCCGCCGCTCGAAGCCGCTGCCGTGCTGCAGCTCATGGATCGCCTGTTTGAAAGCAGTTTCTTCATGCCGTCGGGTCTAGTGGTCAGCACCGTCGTGCAGGACCAGCTTGCCGGCGGCGGCAGCCCGCTCCTATGGCAACACCTGTTCTGGTTCCTGGCTCATCCCGAGGTTTACGTTTTGATTTTGCCGGCGCTGGGCATCGTGGCTGAGGTCATCGCCAACAACACGCGCAAGCCGCTCTGGGGATATAAATCGCTCGTCTATTCCTCCATCTTCCTCGGCTTCATGTCATTCATCGTCTGGGCGCATCACATGTTCATGACGGGCATGGGGACGACGATCAGCACCTTCTTCCAGGCCACGACGATGATCATTTCGGTTCCGTCGGTCATCATCCTCACCTGCCTGATCATCAGCCTGTGGGGCGCGTCGATTCGTTTCACGGTGCCGATGCACTTTGCTCTGGCTTTCCTGCCGATGTTCGCCATCGGCGGTCTGACGGGTCTGCCGCTCGGCCTCACCGCGTCGGATATTCACCTGCACGATACGTATTACGTCATCGGTCACTTCCACTACGTCGTAGCGCCCGGCACGATCTTCGCCATGTTTGCCGGCATCTATTTCTGGTTCCCCAAGGTGACCGGCCGCAAGATGAGCGAACTGCTCGGCAAGCTGCACTTCTGGCCGTCGTTCGTCGCGATGAACGGCATCTTCATGCCCATGTTCTTCATGGGCATGGCGGGCGTGCTTCGCCGTCAGTTCGACCAGACCGAACAGTTGCACGGCGCGGCGGTTCATGGTCTTTCCGTGATGGCCTCGTGGTCGGCCTGGCTATTGGGCCTCGCGCAGATTCCCTTCATCATCAACTTCTTCCATAGCATGTTCATGGGCGAGAAAGTGACGGATAACCCCTGGCAGGCCACGACGCTGGAGTGGTCGGCCCCCTCGCCGCCGCCGCACGGAAATTTCGTCGGAACTCCCGTCGTCTGCTGCGGTCCATACGAGTACAGCGTCCCCGGCCAGGAGCGAGATTTCTGCATGCAGGCCGGAAAGATGGAGGCCTAGCCTTTGTCCGATATTGCGATTCCATACGACGTTCAGCCGCATCCGCTCACGCGGATGTACAACGGCAAGTTCGGCATCTGGCTGTTTTTCGTCTGGGATGTCATGCTCTTCGGAGCGCTCTTCAGCAGCTACGTTCTGCTGCGCGTCGGCGCGCCGCCGGGCACGTGGCCGATGTACGGCCTCACCGAGCCGCAGGGCGATCAGATTCTCAATGTTCCGCTCGCCACGCTGAACACGGTCTTCCTCATCACGTCGTCGGTGACGATGGTGCTCGCCTGGGCGTCGCTCAAGATGAAGGACCTCGCGAAGGGGCGGCTGTATTTGCTGCTCACGTTTCTGCTGGCCGGCGGCTTTCTCGTCATCAAGTACTTTGAATATACGGCCAAGCTCACGCATCATCAGGTCGTGCTGCGCGATGCCCCTCCGGATGAGTTGAAGAGCGTTATCAGTGCCGTGCCGGTCAAGGGCGCCGTCGGCGAAACGATGGTCTATTTCGTCAACGGCCACATTACCGAAAACGACAAAGACAAAGACTATCTCAAGATCGTCCCCGATCCGAAGAAGGACGAAAACGGCAAGGCCGTCAAGGATGCCGCGCACGGCAAGGAAGTTCAGATCGATCGCGCCCTCGTGAAGCGTGCGACGAACTGGGGCCCGCAGGCCAGCACCTATCTCGGCATCTACTTCACGATGACCGGTCTGCACGGCCTGCACGTCATCGGCGGCATGATCGTCATCCTGTATCTGTATCTCACGGCGGGCACATGGTGGAAGAAGATGCCCGACAAGCTGGTCAATCGCGTCGAATGCACCGGCCTCTATTGGCACTTTGTCGACCTGGTGTGGATCTTCCTGTTTCCGGTTCTATATCTCCTATAATCACGGGAGCGATTTGCGATGGCTTCGAGCGTCGAGGAAATTCGTAAACACGTCAAGCTCTACATGATGATCTTTGGCGCGCTGCTCGTGCTGACGATCATCACGGTGGGGGTATCCTATCTGGATGTCTCGATCCCCATGGCCATTGCAGTGGCACTGTTCGTGGCGAGCATCAAGGGAAGCCTCGTGGCGTGCTATTTCATGCACCTGCTGACGGAGCGCGGCATGTTGTATTGGATTCTCGCGCTATGTGCCGTCTTTTTCGTTGTGCTGATGGCCCTGCCCGTTTTGACAACGCACAATCATCCGCTCTCGGGTTTTGTTGATAGCGTCTCTGGAAAGCCCATCGGGAATTAGCCATGTCGCTCAAGACGTTTCATGTCGTGTTTATCGCCGTCAGTCTGTTTCTGACGATCGGATTCGGCGTCTGGGCGGTGAAGGCCTACTCCTCCACGGGCGACGCGATGACGCTGGCGATGGGCGTCGGTTCGTTTGTCTCGACGATCCTGCTGTCAGTCTACGGCGTCTGGTTCCTTAAAAAGCTGCGCGGAATCAGCTTTGAATAGCCGCTGCGTTGCGCTCTCGTTTGTACCGCGAATTCGTTTTCATGTGACAGTAATGAACGTTTTTCAAAAGTTCCTGTTGGCCGTGCTGCTCATGTTCGCCGCCGCGAGCGATGCGCTGGCGTGTGCCGTCTGCCAGGGCGATCCCGATTCCGATCTCACCGCCGGCGCCAAGGCCGGCGTCATCCTGATGGTCGCCGTCACATACGGGCTTTTGCTCGGCGTCGGCGGCCTTGTTGTTTCATGGGTTGTCCGTGCCAAGCGTATGGGCCGGCCGCTCTGATGGATCCGATATCGCTTACATATCAGCCAGCCGTTCGATCCGCACTGGCCGACCGCCTTCGCCGGCTTCATCGCTTTGCCTGCATTCTGGCCGGTTGCACACTACTGCTCATCGCGGCCGGCGGCATGGTCACCAGCACCGGCAGCGGCCTGTCCGTGCCCGACTGGCCGACGACGTACGGCTACAACATGTTCACCTTTCCGCTGGGCAAGTGGGTGGGGGGCATTTTCTACGAGCACGGTCATCGTCTAATTGCCTCTACGGTCGGCTTCTTGACGATCATCCTCGCGGTCTGGGTTCAGCGCGCGGACGATCGCCGATGGATGCGCGTGCTCGGCTGGTCGGCGCTGGGCGTTGTGATCGCTCAGGGCGCATTGGGCGGACTGACCGTGATCTTTCTGCTTCCGACGTGGATTTCTGTTTTTCACGCCTGCCTTGCCCAGATGTTCTTCTGCATGATCGTCTCCATCGCCGTCTTCACCGGCCGCACGTGGATCGAGAGCCGCCAAGCCGCTCCGATGCGATCCGATACGCGCATTCGTGCCGTGACAATGACACTCACGGCTGTCGTGTTCATACAGCTTTTTCTCGGCGCGCTGATGCGCCATACGCAGTCAGGCCTGGCCGTTCCGGATTTTCCTCTGGCCTATGGCCGTGCGCTGCCGGGTCTGACGACGGACGACGTGGCTCAATACAACCATCAACGCGCGTTTACTTATTTCCTGCCCGAAGTGACGCGAGGGCAGATTGTCGTGCATTTGTTGCATCGCGGATGGGCGCTGATGGTGACCGGAATGGCAATCGCCGTGTTCGTCTTGGTGCGGCGACGCCCGAGCGCCGTGGCGCTTGGGCGGCCGGCGCTGCTCGTCGTCGCGCTTGTGGCCGTGCAGATCGGCATCGGTGCGTGGACGGTGCTCTCCGGGCGCGTGCCGTGGATCGCCACGCTCCATGTCGCGACGGGGGCGCTGCTGCTGGGCGTCTCATGGATGACGGCGCTGCGGACCATGGGCTATCGCGGATCGGTCGATCATAATTCAGAGCGCGACGTTTCGGTGCTTTCTCATCTGCGAGGGGCCGCCGCATGAATGGACCGCTCGAACAAGCCGATGGAGGCGTCACTGTCACGACGCACCCGACCGCGCATCCTGCTGCGATTCCGAGTCGCTTTTCAGACTACGCTCAGCTTGCCAAGTTCCGTTTGAGCCTGCTCGTGCTGGTGGTTACGGCTGCGGGCTACGGGTTTTCCGCAGGCTCCTCTTTTTCTATCGTGATGCTCTTTAATGTTGTCTTCGGGACGGCGCTGGTGGCTTTCGCCGCCAATGCCGCCAATCAGATGATGGAGCGTCGGTTTGACAAGCTCATGCCGCGCACGATGAATCGCCCGCTTGCAACGGGTCGCATTTCAATGGTCCATGCCGCGGCGTTCTGCGTGGTCACTTCGCTAGCCGGCCTCGTCTTCTTGTGCTGGTCCGTCAACACGGCGGCCGCCCTGCTGGCGCTGGCGACGATCGTGCTGTATCTCGCCGCATACACGCCGCTCAAACGCGTCACTTCGACGAATACGCTCGTCGGAGCGATTCCCGGCGCGATTCCGCCCATGATCGGCGTCGCCGCCGCATCGGATGGCCTTACGCTTGATGCATGGCTGCTCTTTGCGATTCTCTTTTTCTGGCAATTGCCGCACTTCTTCGCCATCGCATGGCTCTATCGCGACGATTATGCACGCGGTGGATATCGGATGCTCAGCGTGGTCGATCCGACAGGCCGCGCAGTCAGCCGACAAACCTTGGCATACATGGTGCTGCTCGTGCTCGCGTCGCTCGTGCCGACGTTCGTTCAGCGCGCCGGGTTCTTCTATATGCTTGGTGCGGCCGCTTTGGGCTACGGATTGTTGATTTGCGCCGTGCGATTTGCATTTGATCGTAATCGCCAGTCGGCACGAACCCTTCTTCTGGCTACAATCGCCTATCTTCCGCTGCTGATGGCCTTGCTGCTGGCCGATCGGCTGCTGGGATGACGCGCGCCGATGCCGGCGGGCGCAAGAGCGGTCAAGCGCGATCAAGGGTTCTATCGACCTCGTGTCCATCGTTCACGTTGAGAATCTTCGTCATCTTTACGGCGCGCACGTCGCGATCGACGGCGTTGGCTTCGACGTTGCGCCCGGCGAGTGCTTTGGCCTGCTCGGTCCGAACGGCAGCGGTAAATCAACGCTCTTTAAGATCCTGACGACGCTTCTGCCGCCCACGACCGGCCGCGCCGTGGTCGCGGGCTACGACGTCACCCGCGAGCAGGCCGACGTTCGCCGGCATATCGGCGTCGTGTTCCAGTCGCCCAGCCTCGATATCCATCTGACCGTGCGCGAGAATCTGGTGCATGGCGGGCGACTCTATGGTTTGCCCATTGGCGAGTTGCGGGCACGTATTGACGAACTGTTAACCGCGCTGGCCCTGACTGATCGTGCCCACGCGCGCGTCAAGACGCTTTCCGGCGGGCTGAAGCGGCGCGTCGAACTGGCCAAGTGCCTGCTTCATCGGCCGGCGCTGCTGATCCTCGATGAGCCATGCACCGGTCTTGATCCGCGCGCTCGAAGGGAATTGTGGCATCAGCTTGACACCCTGCGACGCGAGCGCGGCATGACACTGCTGCTCACGACGCATGACATGGAAGAGGCTGACCGTTGCGATCGGCTGGCACTGTTTGATCGCGGCCGGATCGTCGCGCTGGGCGCGCCGGCGGATTTGAAACGTCGCATCGGCGGCGACTGCGTGACGATTGACGCGGCAGACGCTGAGAGCCTGGCGACGGAGATTGATGCGGCTTACGGCGAGAAGCCCGTGCGATTCGACGGACTGCTGCGCGTCGAGACGAATGACGGCGCGAACCTGATGGCGCGGCTGATCGAGCGATTCGGTTCGCGCATTCGATCCGTCACACTCGCCAGGCCGACGCTCGAAGACGTGTTTGTCCACGAGACCGGCCATCGTTTTGAAGAACGCAATGAGGAAGGCAGCGCGGCATGAGCATCGCATCGAAAGAACCCGCAAGCGGGGGCTTCACGGGCGAGCGGCAGGGTGCCTCTCCCGGATTGTCCGCCCCGGCTCTGACGCTGGCGCGGCGCGAGATCGTGCGTTTTATTAGGCAGCGCAGCCGGATCATTGGCGCCCTGGGCACGCCGCTCGTTTTCTGGATGATCGTGGGCGGCGGTCTTGGACGGTCATTTTCGCTTGGCGAAGGCGATCCCGACGTCGGCTACATGGAATACACGTTTCCCGGCGCGCTGGCTGCGATCTTGCTGTTCACGGCAATCTTCTCAATGATCTCAATCATCGATGATCGCCGCGACGGCTTTATGCAGTGCGTACTTGTCGCGCCGATCTCGCGGCTTGCCGTTGTGCTGGGGAAAGTCAGCGGGGCGTCGGTGCTCGCCGTCGCGCAGGCGGCGCTCTTTCTCGTCCTCGCGCCGTTGGCTGACATCCGCCTCGGAGTCGTCTCCGTGCTGCTTGCGATTGCCGCGATGTTTCTTGTCGCCATTGCCGTCGCGGGCCTGGGATTCTGGATCGCATGGATCATGGAATCGACGCAGGGCTTTCATGCGATCATGAATCTCGTATTGATGCCCATGCTGATTCTATCTGGCGCGTTTTTTCCGCCCGGCGGTTCGGCCGCGATCCTGCGATGGCTGACCTATTTGAATCCGATGACATATGGCGTTGCGTTGCTGCGTCATGCGATTTA
Organism: uncultured Planctomycetaceae bacterium; assembly: GCA_964599535.1. Classification (GTDB taxonomy): domain Bacteria; phylum Planctomycetota; class Phycisphaerae; order UBA1845; family UTPLA1; genus JADJRI01. The sequence goes on along the minus strand of CAZRFP010000014.1, from coordinate 24,986 downwards.
CTTTGACCGAACCGATGCGATGCCATCCATCGTCGGCGCGTGGCCGGCGCTCGGCGCGACGGTCGTTTTCACCGCGGCCATGCTCGCACTATCCATGTTTGTGGCCACGCGCGGCGCGGCCCGCACCTTGCAATAACCCCGCGCAAGCCGCGCGACCCCGCGCGGGAGGACTCGATTCGCCATGATTGCCCGACAATCCCAGGAACCGATCGAATCAGATCGCATCAAAGATGTCGATCCGACCGCGCCGCCGGCCGGCGTTCGCCCCGATCCGAAGCTCGGCCGCGGCTTCTGGCTGCTGATGGCCGGCTCGCTCATTTTCGTCGGCGCGCTGGCTTACCTGCAATACCACCGAGTCGAAACGGCGCGAAAGGGCGGAGCAACCGTCGTGCCTGCCCAGTCGCGCGACCTTCCGATTATCGCAGACGTGCCTGACTTTTCGCTGACCGATCAATCCGGGCGCACGATCACACTGGCCGATCTGAAGGGAAAAATCTGGGTGGCCAAGTTCATCTTCACGACCTGCGGCGGGCCGTGCCCGATTATGACGCGGCGCATGGGCGAGCTGCGCCAAGCGCTTTATAGTCGTGGCGTAACCGACGTGATCAGCGTCTCAATCACCGTCGATCCTGAAGTCGATACGCCGGCGGTGCTGAAAGAATACGCCGCACGGCACGGTGCTGATATGAGCGGTTGGCTCTTTCTGACGGGCGACACGATGTCGATCTACGACCTGTCGCGCGCCGGCTTCAAATTGCCCGCCGCCCGCACCGACGACGAAGATCACCAAGTAGAGCACTCGCCGCGCTTTGTGCTCGTCGATCACCTGGCACGCATCCGAGGATATTACGAAATCGTCACCGACGAGGAAATGGAACGCCCCCGCGCCGAGGTCTTCGACAAACCCATGCCGCGCGCCTCGCGCGATAAGCTGCTGGCCGACATTCAATGGCTCCTTCGCGAGGTCCGCCGGTGACGGTCGAACAACTGCCGCACGTCAACGCCTCGCTTAACGCCCTGGCATCCGTGCTTATCATCGCGGGCTATGCCTTCATACGCCGCCGCCGTATCACGGCGCATAAGGCCTGTATGAAGTCCGCCGTCGCCGTCTCCGCCGCGTTTCTCGCATGCTATCTGGTGTATCACTTTCACGTCGGCTCGGTGAAATTTACAGGCCAAGGACCGATCCGCACGATTTATTTTTTTATCCTCATATCGCACATCATCCTCGCGGCTGCCGTGCCCGTGCTCGTGGGCATCACGGTCGCCCGCGCCCTGCGCAACCGCCTCGAAGCCCACAAACGCATCGCAAGGTGGACGCTGCCGATCTGGCTCTACGTTTCAGTGACGGGCGTGATGGTCTACTGGATGCTCTATCGCATGTGACCCTTCGCCGATGCGCGAGGGCGCTTCGCGGCGGCTCTTGATTGCGCGGCCTGCACTTTCGCGGCGGACTTCGGCTTGGTGTTCGACTCTATCTGTGCCGACGGGCAGATGTCGTTCAAGCGGCACTCCGCGCAGTTCGGCTTGCGTGCCATGCACACCGCGCGCCCGTGGTGAATCAGCGCATGGCCGAGATAGGTCCACTCCTCGCGCGGGATCATCTCCATTAAGTCCTGCTCGATCCGAACAGCATCCTTGTCATTCCTGGAACGCCATGTCAGGCCAAGCCGATGCGCCAGCCGGCCGATGTGTGTATCAACGACGACGCCCTCGTTTCGGTTGAACCACGTGCCGAGCACCACATTTGCTGTCTTCCGCGCGACACCGGGCAGTTCCAGCAGCGCGTCCATCGTGTCGGGCACGCGCCCGCCGAAGCGTTCGCGCAGCACGCGCCCCGTGCCGATGATGTTTTTCGTTTTGTTTCGATAAAATCCGGTTGAGCGAATCAGCGCTTCCAACTCCGCCGGATCGGCATCCGCGAAGTCGTCGGCCGTGCGGTAGCGTTCGAAAAGGGCGGGTGTCACCTTGTTGACACGTTCGTCAGTGCATTGCGCTGAGAGGATCGTCGCGATGAGCAGATGCAGCGCGGAATCATGCTCCAGGGCGCATTTTGCGGCGGGATAAAGGCGCTTCAGCCGGCGAACGACCTCGACCGCGCGCCCGCGACGCTCGTCTGCCGCATCGGGCTTCGTCACGGATCGGCCGGTTTTTTCACGTTTGCTCATCCAGCGCGATCTCCGGTCACCGCATCGGATGTCGATGCCGCACCTCCGCGCCCGCCGCCCGCAACCCGAACAGGCCAGGCGAGGCTCAATGTCAGCGCCAGCACGACGACAAGATTGATCTTTGACAATCGCACGCTCGTCTCGTGGAACGCGTCAAACGCCGCCTTGACCGCCGCTTCCGGATCGGTCCCGGCGACGGTCGATTGCAGATTGACGATCTTTGGGGTCAGCACGGTTGCTCCATAGATGAAGATTGCCGCTGCGATGCCGATCATCGCCAGACGTGCCATCTCCCCGATGCCGCGCCCGCCCATTCCCATTCGGGCAATCTGCCCGAACGCCAGCACGCCGACACAGACCCATTGAACCGTCTCGAACCGCACGAAGTTCCTCGCCATCACCCGTCCGGCGATGGCGTTCGGCTGCTCAACCTGTGCCTCGCGCATTTGCGAAAAAGTCGTCTGCGCGACTATCGCGATCAGGATCATGCCGCCAAGCCAAACGCCCGCAGCCGTCGCCTGCAATGATCGAATCAGCGCGCTCATGGCGATGGCTCCACCCAGTTCCGCGTCCCGTCGCGCCAGACATCCTGCTTCCAGATCGGCGCATCTGCCTTGACGGCATCGACGATCCAGCGGCACGCGTCAAACGCCGCAACGCGATGTGCCGAAGAAACGACCACGGCGATCGACGCCTCGCCGATCTTCAATAGACCCAGACGATGCGCGATCGCCGAATCGAGAACATCAAACCGCTCACAGGCGCTTCGCCGAATCGTGTGCATTTGCTCAAGTGCCATCTCTTCATAGGCGTGATAATCGAGCGCCTCCAGAGTACGACCGTCCCGCTCCTCCGCGCGAACCACGCCGACAAACGTCGCCAGCGCACCGGCCTCAGCGCACGACATCGCCGCGGCGATCGCCGCCGCGTCGATCGGCTCCCTTACCAGTCGAACACGCTCCAACGCTCAGCCTCCTGAGACGGGCGGAATCACCGCAATCTCATCGCCGTCGATCAGAACCCGATTCGGCGCTGAATACGACCGATTGACCGCTAAGCGCACTCCCGCCGACGAACCCATTCGCGGATAGCGCTGGGCGATCATGTCGGCGACTTCACCGACCGTCGCTCCTTCGCGCGTCTCAATCTCCTCGAACGGCATCCCGGCTGCATCGCGGGCCGGACCAAAGTATCTGATCGTAATCGTCGCCATCAGCTTGCGGCCATCCTGTTCGCCGTATCCACGCGCGCCGGTCGCCGCCGATTCAGGTCCACAACCGCGGCTCTGATCGATCATCCGACGGGCGGCGCCTTGTCCAGCCGGAAGTAAGTCACCATCGCCACCGCCACAAGCACGCCGCCGGCGTCGTAAAGGTCCACTTCAACCGGCACGAGCGTCTTGCCGAGCTTGATGACCCGCGCCTCGGCCGTGACATCACTGCGACACCCCGCAAGAAAGCGAATGCTCATGTCGGTCGTTGTCAAATGCTGCTCCGGACCCGTCAGCGTCATGATCGCGAAGCATGCGATCGAATCGGCCACGGTCATGAGCAGCCCTCCATGATACGAATTGTAAATGCCGTCGTATCGCTTGTCGCGCGGTACGGTCGCGCGGCACACGCCCTCGCGCAGCTCGTCGATCTGCATGTTCAGCGAGCGAACAATGGGGATCGGCTCGATCCGGTGCAGAATCGCGTCGCGGCGTTCGTTTGATATCAACGGCGGTCTCTCACTCATCCTGAGCATCCAGTTCTATGAACGGTTGATTCTCGCTCAGCCATTCCATTTTCGCCAGTATCACCTTCAGAAACGCATAACCATCCAGCCCGGCGAACGTGCCCGTCCGCAGGATCGGCTGCACGGTCTGTGCCATCAGCACTTCCTGCATCAGGTACGGCACGGCCTGAAGTTCCGCCTTGCTTAATACGCTCACTTCGTCGTAGCCGCGAAGGAAGCGCTTGGCGCGGATAACATCCGTCCGGGCTTCCCACGTCGACAGATCGCGGCCGCCCGTGACCATCGCGAATTGCAGGCAGCCATTGGCGACATCCATCACGCGCGGGCGGATGCGCGCCGAATCATAGTCGATCACCGCCACGACGTGTTCACTTTGAAAAAGAAGATTGCCCGGATGCCAGTCGGAGTGGACGATCTGCGGGCGCCACTGCTCCATGCCGAGCAGATTGACGGATTTCGCTGCCCGTCGATACGCGCGACGGAGTCGCTTGAGCAGATCGATCAGTTCCTTCGGCTGCGGCGGTGCGTCGGCGCGCCGCAGGAGCTGCTCGCCGATCGGGCGAAACGAATCATAGACCATTCGCGCGTCGTGATAGTGTCCGCGCGGCGGATGATAGCCCGTCTCGAATTTTTCGACGAGGCTGTGGTAGATCGCGAGGATCTTACCTGCTTCGTACGTTGCCACGAGGCCCTGATTGTAGGGCTGACCCTCGATAAACTCGTACAATTCGTAAATGGCGTCTCCCATCTTGCACATGGAGTTGTTGTCGGCGCGCGTTCCGATCAAATGCGGCAGCGGGAAGTTCTTCGAGGCGAGATACCGCTGAAGCGCGTGCGAGAACGCCACACGGAACGGATCGACATCATGACGCGGACGCCGCTTTAGGAGGAACTTTCCGCGGTCCGTTCGGAGCACCAGCTTGGGCGCGGAATACGAGCCGCGAGCAAAGACCGATGTTTCCTCCACGCGGCCGATGTCATAGTGCGACAGCACTTCCGCGAGTTCCGCCGGCTCGAATTGTTCGCGCTTTCGCGTCATCGTCGCCAAGTTTATCAGGGCGCGGCGATTGTGGCACAGCCGTCTTGGCAGATCCACCGAATCGGTACGACTTTTTCGGCGTTCGTCGCCGTGGTTGGCGATGGGCCAATGTCGCGTTAGATTATCGCAACGCTCGAAAGGGTGCTTTCCAAATCGATGTTGCCGGCGCCGCGTGCCACGAGGTGATTGAGATCACGCGATCCGATGGAAGAAACGGGAATGAAACTCGAATGAAATCCAATCACGCCCCCCTCATCGGACTCATTGGCGGCACTGGCCTCGGGCACGCGCTCGCGCTGAAGGTGACGGGTGAATCAATCACGCTCGATACGCCTTTTGGACGACCCAGCGGCGCCATCACGCGCGGCAAGTGGCAGGGTGTTGACATTGCCTTTCTTCCGAGGCATGGGCCGCAGCATACGTTGCCGCCGACGGCCGTTCCTTATCAGGCCAATATCTACGCCCTCAAGTCGCTTGGCGTAACCCATATCATCGCCAGCGGTGCGACCGGCAGCCTGCGCGAGGAAATCCGCCCGCGCGATTTGGTCATTCCCGATCAAATCATCGACAAAACCTATCGCCGCATGGGCACGTTCTTCGATCAACCCGGGCTGGCCGCTCATGTCGAGTTTTCGCATCCGTTTTGTCCGACGCTTCGGCAGTTGCTGATCGATCGCAGCGACGCGCTCGATCTGACGATTCACGATGGCGGCACGTATGTCTGCATGGAAGGCCCTGCTTTTTCGACCGTCGCCGAAAGCCGAATGCACCGCGCCTGGGGCGGCGACCTCATCGGAATGACCTGCATACCCGAAGCGCGACTCGCGCGCGAGGCCGAAATCTGTTACGCCCTCATCGCGCTGCCGACCGACTACGACTGCTGGCGGCCGCATGATCCGAGCCTCAGCGCGCACGAACTACTCAGGGAGATCATCGAACATGTTGAACATGCGACCGCTCATTCAGTTCAATTGATCGAAGCGGCGCTGGCGACCTTTCGAGACAAGGCGCCGGCCGACTGCCGTTGCCAATCGGCGCTCGATCTGGCAATTTGGACGAAGCCGAACTCTATTGACGCAGATATACGCCAACGTCTGGAGCCTATCCTGAGGCGGTATTCCGCAAAGGCCTGACGTCGCCTGTGTCTTTGTGCTGAACGCTGATGCCGAACGAGTCGAGAATCGCATGAATCAGGATGACAATCAACCGACGCCCGGCGGCTCTCTTGGCGATCGGCTGCTGCTGTTTGTCGGTTCGCTGGCCTATCTTGGATACGTTCCGGTGGCGTCAGGCACCGTCGCCGTCGCCGTCGCGGGCATTCCGCTTTATCTGCTGCTGATCGGCGTCCTGAAGCTGAGTTGGCCGACGTACGTCGTGTTTGTCGCGGCATTCACGTTGTTTTCCATTTGGATTGCGGGCCATGCCGATCGTGTATTGAACGAAAAGGACAGTAAACGCAACGTCATCGACGAATTGCCGGGTTATCTTATCGCGCTTGTCGGACTGCCGCTGACATGGCAGTTCGTCGTCGCCGCGTTCTTCATCGAGCGTGCGATCGATATCGCAAAGATATGGCCTGCGAATCTGATCGAGAGAAAACTGCCCGGTGGTTGGGGCGTCGTGCTCGATGATGTTGTGGCCGGTCTGTACACGCTGGCGATCCTGCACGCCGTGCGAGTGCTCGTGCCGACGGTCATGGGCGCGTGAATTTCTTTATGCCGAACATGACCTCGGCGCATGGCGTGGGTATAAAAAAAACGCCCGGCGTGCTTTCGCGCGTCGGGCGGATCGTCAAAACGATTGCTTCACCACCGCAATGCCGTTCAAGAGCGGATTCAATTGAACCCTGCGTTTGCAAGGTGGGAACCGTGCGGGAAGGCTGGACATCTCTGAGCCTGTCAAAGTGCGCCCGGCATCATGCTCCGCGAAGTCCCCAGGGTTCAAGTAACATCGGTTCAACGAATCGGTGCTCTTGTTCTCGAACATGGCAGTGAAGCACGCGTGTTCGACACTACTTTCATAGCATGTTCATCGGCGAAAGGCAATTCCGTTCCGCATCGATTTACATGCCAGCAAGATGCGGACCAATCTATTTTCGCGCGAATAACGGCGTGTTTCTCTTGACTTTCCCGCGCCGGCTGGTTCCACGAATGGTCCGTCGCTACGCGCTGCCGCGCTATTTTATTTTTTCCTTCGCCTGCTTCTCAAGGTCCGCGCGCGTCTTCCCGGGATGGCGAATCAGCAGTTTCTCCATCGCCTTTTTTGCTTCATCCTTTTCGCCGGTCTTTTCCAGCGTTTCGATGCGCGAGAGCGCCAATGCCAGTTCCCGCCGCTCCTTTTCCATGCCGATCAATTTCCAGATTGGTTTATCGGCTTTGAGTTCCTTCACGCGCTTGGCCGCTGTTTGACCCGTGGGCGAGCGGGGGTACTTTCGCGCCGCCTTCTGACTTGTCTGATATAGATCGTAATAGAGCGATCGATCCTTTGGACTTTGTCTTTCCAATCGTTCGATCTTCTTTGCAAGCGGCTCGGCTTTCTCTTCCTCGAGCGAGGGTTCTGCTTCGGGGTTGCTCTCGATTTTGGAGATCAGATCAGCCGCGAGTCGCGAAACGTTCACCTGACCTCTCGCGTCCTGTACGCCGCCGAAAAGGTTTGCGTAGACATGCTTGATGCGCCGGGCTTCGCGGATCGCAAGAAGATATTCTCCCTGGTCGTACGCCGCCTTCGCGGCTTCAAGTTCGCGCATCCCCTGGCTGTGAATCTGCGCGAGCGCCGACAGCGCGGCTGCCCCGACACCCTCCTGGCCCGCCAGTTCCACTGCGCTTTTGAATTTCGTTTTGGCCCGGATGATGTCCCCTTTGCCCAGCAGGGCCTGGCCTTCATCATAGTATTTTTGAGCCTGGGCCTGTCGCTTTTCCTTTTGAACGCGCTCGTCGGTCGGATCGTCCTTGGGACCACGATACGGTTGTGCTGATGCGGTAGAGATGAATAGAATGGATGCCGCGAGCGCGAGCACCATCGCGAATGGCCATCGCCGTGAAAGGCTGCCCGTAAACATGGCTTGCTCCTTTCGTCAGGGCCAATTAAAGAAAACGGCTCCGCAGGGGTTTATGTCCCGCGGAGCCGTATTGTAATCCAAAATGTCCGAACCGCGACGCCTTACTTTGCGGGACGGTTGTTCGGTCGCGTTTCAAAGATCGACTGCGTCCGGATGAACCGCCACTCGCCGGGGAAGGCGTGGTAGGCGTGGATGTGCAGTTCGTACTGGCGTGTCTCAAAATCGATGAACGAGAAGGGCACCAGCCCGTTCGTCGCCCATTGCTCGTAGGGCACATACAAGCCGCGCTTTTCGGCGTAGCTCGACAGGTCGCGATAGGTCGTCCGGAAGATGTGTTCCGTCGTCTCCTCGACTTGGCTGCTGAAGATGTAGCGCACGCCCTCGTTAAAGCGATATTGAAAGTCGCGCTCGCCACGGAAGCGGAACTGGGTCACAAGGTTGCGCTCCGAAAGGAGATCGCACGGCGTGGCCGTGAGTTCCGTTACCAGCAGGCCGTTGGCCTGCACGGTCACGACGTGGCTCAATCCGACAATCCAGATATCCGCCTGGAAGTTGCTGTACTCGATGTGCTTTTCGAGATAGATCCGGAAGAGTTCAGGGTGCAGCGCCCGCCTGTAGAGGAAGAAACTGAGATCTGAACTTCGTTGTTTGGTCAGGCCAAGCTCCAATGCAGCATCCTTTTGAAAACAAGCCAGTTGTGGATTATTTGCTTTCCGTACTTACGTCCGGGAGCGACAACGGGTTCATTATATCCGACGAAGCGGCTTTTCTTCAACGAAATAATTGTGACCGAATTCACGAGGCCCACACAGTCAATACGTGCGTCATAACATTCGGTTTAGCAATAGATTAGGTTGGTGGCCTGCGTGTATCACGATTCCGAAGATGTGGCATCCTGCACTCGACGAGAGAATTCACACCAGTGCGGGAAGGGCGCCGCCCCAATGTCTTCGAGCACGTTCGCACCCGCCATGTGGAGTTGCGCCGCTCATAACTCATTATATAATCATCGATTAGATGTTTCGGCGGAGGAGGGGTCGGTCGGATGCGGGATTTCGAACGACGGAAGGCGAAGCTTGGCCAGGTCCCGAGCATCAATCGTTAACTGACAGTCCAAGAGGTTGTTCGTTACTTTGCAGGACCAGCCGAAGAGCGGCCCACCGCGCCGGTCGCCCTGCGCGACCTTGCGCGCGATTTGATTTTGACCGGTGTTCTGAATTTGTCCCGACAGATTCTCCGTGGCGGCTGCGACGAGCCGGTTCAGATCACACAAGACGACCACATTGGCATCTTCGGGCATGGCCGAACGCATCGCACGAACTGCGGAATTATTCGCTATTCCCTTTTCCGAAGAAACGCATCGAATCAGTTCCGTCACGCGGCTGGGTGATTGCGTAAGCGCGTACACGACATGTCGATCGCCGGCCGCCGCCAGTTGAAGCCGGACATCAGGCCCGTAGGCTTCCTTGATCGATTCCACCATGGCGACGGCCATGCCCGGCTCGTCGAATCGCATCTCGCGGATTTCCGCGCCGTCGCGAACCACTTTTCGAAACCGCCCGCCTTTGCCCATTCCGCTGAACAAGCTTGACCAGGCCTCGCCTGAATTCTCCTGCGTGAACTGGTACAACTCGACCATCTTTGCGGCATCACCGCTCGTCGTGTAGCTGCCAAAAACTTCGAACGGCATCAGGCCGTTTTCGGGACCGCAGAACATGAAGTCGGACAATCGAAACTCGCGGCTACATGAGAGCGTCGCGGCTAACAACTTGTTAGCCATGTCGGGTCCGTATTGTGCCGATATCCGCTCATCCGACAGCAGCTTGTCGAGCATAATGTACGACATGGACTTGTCCGGCGGGCAGATCCAATCCATGTAGCCCATCGCAAGGAAGGGCCGATCCGGAAGCGCCTTCCACGGCACATCGCCGGATCGCCGCACGCTCTTTAGGTAGTCCGCCATCCAACGGTTTCGATCGAAGGCGTGGATGTGCTGCAGCCGAATCGTCGGCCCGTCGAAGCGCAGCGCGAAGCTCATGTGCATCATCTGTTGGACGGCGTCTTCCGCGCCCTTAATCATCCATTCCCGAAAGCTTCGCGTTTGCTGGACCTCGTCGGGCGTAAGTTGCGCGGCCGCGCCCAACTCCACAAGACTGCCCGCGACGGCAATAAACGGACTGATCCGCTCGCGCCACGCCGCCATGGGAATATGCAGAAAGAAATCGCTGCGCTCGCATGCTTCTCGTTGCTCGCTCGACAGCGCGTCGAACAGTGACTCTCGCGGATGAACGCGAGCCAGAACGCGAAGCGGCCTGCGCTGATTGCTGACAAAGACCTGACCATCCCGCACGAAATAGTAGTACCGGCACCACGGACCACTGCTGCTGTGTATCCGGTTTTCGGCTGCACCGTCTGCCAGAAAGTCGGCCATTTGAAGCGGCGTAAAGGAAACTACGGGATAAGCGGTCGTGGACGATCCCAGTCCGGGGCTGACGATGAACTCCGTCAACTCATCAGGCTGCAAGAACACGATCGAGATACGTTTTGTCAGATCGATCGTGCCGGGGACGAAGCCAAGCGTTGTCTCCAGGTCCGACAGCGGAAGGCCTTCATAATCGGGAATAATCTGCCGAATGACGTCCCTCAGTTGCGCGTCGGAATTCTGAATCGAACGGAACGTCAGCAGGCCGGCCACGTTACGCGGCGTCGAGCGCAGCACATCCTCGGCGCGCGCGCCGAGGGAAGAGATGCTGACCGCAATGCCGAGGAGCATCCAGAACACCGGACCTTTGCGAGCAATCAGTTGACCTGGAAAGGCGATGGACATGAACCGTACTTCTCGTTGATGCGCCTTGATGCCGGCCGACCCGGATGGCGCGTGCGCCGCCGGACAGGGCGAAGAATGCCGTGCGGCGCATGGTGATTTTAACGAAAGAACACCGTCCACTTCACGAAGAAAGGCCCATAAAGGCCTTCCTGCAAGATCGGCTTCGCGGTGACGATCGCGAGCCAAGTCCCGCTACTGAAGCGGCCAGGGCGACTTGTTCAACGCGCTCTTCCAGTCGGACAGAGCCTTTCGCACCGCAGCTGCGGACGATTCGGATCGATTGGGGGCCATGGCCGCAGCGGCCAGAGACGAAGGCGCGTTGGCGTTGGCCGTACGCAAGATGTCGCGAAGCACTCGTTCAAGAATTTGCGTCGTCCTGACCAGCGTTGGAACGTATTCGGATGTCGTATCTTTGTCGACATATCGTGCGACGTGAAACTCAAGGAACCCGAACAGGCGCTCGACCATCACGCGCTTCCGCGAGTCCAGCGCATCACCAAAACACCGTCCGGCCGCTTCGAAGCCGGTTTCATCTATCCACTCATCGCGGCTTCCGCGAGCAAGGCGCCCGAGCCGGCCTGCAAAGATATCGCACAGGGCCGAGGCGCATTCGTCGCCGACTTGCGCGCTGGGAATCGATTTCTTAAAGTCGACCGCTTCATAGATGGCGCGGATGACGAGTTCGTGTGCCTCACCGGCCCCGGCACGAGCCAAGGCGGACAAGACGGTGCGCGCCGCGGAACGATCGCCGGCCACTTTGCCATGAATCCCGCGTATGCCGATGGCCGCGCGATAGCGAATCGCGGAATGCGGCGAAGACAGGGCCGCCGCGAGGGCGTCGCTGGTCTGGGCATGATCCAGCGCGATCAGAATCTGGGCAATCTCCAGACCAAGCGAAAGATCGTCGGTTCCGACGGAGCTTGTCAGCGCCTTGGCGACTGCTCCGGCATAGGAATCCAGACCCGCCGCCGTGGCTTTGTCGACACGCGACGTGGCGATGATGACATCCCGCGCATCACGTAGCGGCTTCGGCTTTCCGGCCGCGTCCAACAGCTTCTTCACGCGCTGGCTGACGACTGTTTCGATCGTGGCCCGGTCGCCGGCCGTCAGTTTGTCCTTTCGGACAATGGCTTCAAGTTCGTCGCGACTCTGCGCGGACGCGGGCGTAACCGCTGATCCGATCAGGATGGCGATCAGTGTCAGAAGAATGCATCGTCCAAACATATATTGAACCGTACACATGAAGCGTCAGTCCGGAAGGAAGTTCCCCCCGTCGCGATTGAAGCTTTGTCTTGGCAGGCATCGACGAATGAGCATTATAGCAGGCTCACACCCGGTCTGCTGACCTCCCAAGCTAGCGGGGCGGACCGAAGTGTGTCAAGGCCGACTCAGCGTTTCCACCCTGTCCAACTCGACGGCGATCGCAACTGGCCATCGCGTCTGTATCGCAAAATCGGTGCTCGTGTAGTGCGCGCAGGGGCGAATGCACATCCACGGTACTGTCGAGTCGGCGCTAAATCCAGTATCATCATCCGATAAGCGATGCCCATCAGACGTGGTAAACAAGGTAAGACGTCAGGAGCGCCCCGCGCCGCGGCAGGCGGCATTCCCGCGCCGACCGTTCGAAGGCTGAGCCTCTATCTCCGCGAACTGGAGTCCCTTTGGCTCGGGCAGAAGCGAACGGTCTCTTCACGCCAACTAGGAGCGGCCTTGCGTCTGACGGACACGCAAATCCGCAAGGACCTTGCCCACTTTGGGCAGTTCGGTCATCCCGGCGTCGGCTACGACGTGTCGGAGCTAATTGATAGCATCCGGCGGATACTTGGCACCGACCGCACATGGAACGTGCTGCTTGTCGGCGCGGGAAACCTGGGATCTGCATTATCGGCTTATCGCGGCTTTGCACGGAAGGGCTTCAAGCTCGTCGCCGTGTTCGATGTTGATCCGAAAAAGATCGGTAAGAGCATGCCGTCGAATCCGGAACTGGTGATACAGTCGCTGGACGAGGTCGCAAAGACCGTTCGACAAAACGACATCCGCCTTGCCATCAATGCCGTGCCTGCGGAAGCGGCGCAGGAAGTCGCTCGAATACTCGTCGAGGCCGGCGTGCAGGGCTTGTTCAATTTCGCGCCGGTCAATCTGGACATCGATCCTCGTGTTGCCGTCTCGACGGTTGACCTCGCCGTGCAGTTGGAGCAACTATCATTTCGCGTCGGACTTCAGCGGGGCGACACGGCCGGCATGAAGCCGAATCGTGCGGAAGCATGACGCACGTTTCGATTGCCGCTGCCTGCGAATTGCTGAATAATCCGCAAATTGCTGCGGAATCTGGCACGAATCGAAAAGAAATGACCACAATCGGCGTGCAATCTGCTCCCCGGCTTCGGTCACGATCGTTGGATTCAATGCGGGAACGAATCAAGACAGGCATGATAGTGGGTCGCGCGGCGAATTCGCACTGTTGCATCGATGGCTGGCAATCGAATTGCATAGTCAAGACCGAACGCGATCGATTCGTTTGCTGTAAGTAATGGTCGGGAGGCCGTCGCTCGTGAAATCCAAGCTACAACGCTCGGCTCTGATCCGGATGCTTTCGAGCATCCGCGTCGGTGTCACAATTCTGGCATTAATCCTCATCTACGCCTCGCTCGGTTCGGCGCTGCCTCAACTGCGGGGCGCGGTTGAATTGACCGAAATGGATGTCTTCCGGCACCCTGTCTTCGTGATCCTCTGCGCGGCGTTCACAATTGTGCTCGTGGTGGCCACGCTCACGCGCATCCCGTTTCGAATGGTCAATGCCGGCGTGCTGACGGTACACACCGGCCTGCTGCTTCTCGTGGGTGGGTCGGTTGTCTATTTCGGCACGAAGATCGAGGGCGACGTGAAGCTGGACTCGCCGCGCATTCGAATCATCAGCGGCACGGGCGCGACGGAGCGTGTCATTGGGGAGATGCTGGCCGAGGCCGGTCAGGCGTGGAACAGCTTCATGCCCGCATTCGGCGGAAACGTCAGTATCGAGATCGCCGAGGTCGATCGCGCCGCCGACGGTCGGCCGCTCCGCGCGAAGCTGCGAGCCGCATCCGTGAGCGGGCAGGGCGATCTGACGCTCGAAGCCGACCAAGCCGGTGCTCCCATCGGCGACGGTCGCTTAAGCGTGCGACTCGTCACATTTCCGACTCAAACTGAGTTTTTTGATGACGAGACGCCGGCGCTTTATATTGCGCGCCCCGGCACACATTCGCCCGACATTCAGCCAATTCATGGATTGCCCATCTATCGCGAGCGCTATCTCGACGGCGATCAACCGCTTCTCGATACGGCCGGTCGAATCGTCCACTCGAAGCGCCCCACGCCGCATGTTGCTCTGGCGGGATTGAACATACCCACGGGTCTGCTTGAGCCTTGGCGTTTGCCAATACACATGTCGCCCGTCGACGCACCGTTCGATATCGAAATCACCGGATTCGTGCCATATGTGGGGCGCCTCGATCAAGCGGCCGGCGACGGCGGCCCGATGGAGGATCCCGCAGTCAATTTACGGCTCGAAGTCAAGGATGTCGCGCGAAAGCTCTCGCTCTTTTCCAAGCGACCGGCCCATTCAGCCGCATGGCTCGGCATTCCGGTAGAGTTTCGCTGGGTGGAAAGCACTGATGAAATGGCGGACATCCTTCGCGATGCTGCCGGCCCGCACGAACTTGAAATCGAAGTGCTGAATCCGCCCACACGGCAGCGCGTCGCCATTCACAATCGCCAGACGATTCAGGTCGAAGGCACGCCCTATACGCTGACCGTTCGCGAGTTGCGCGGCGACTGGCCGATGATGACCGCCGGATACGAAGGCGCCAGTTCGCCCATGGCGTCGGTCGACGTCAAGACAGACACGCTTTCGTACAATCGAACCGTCATTCAGCGCTTTCCCCAGCTCTCGCAGGACATCGACGAAACCGGCTTTCGCCACCGTGAAGGACCGTACGATCCCAATCTCATCCTCCGCTATCGAACCAGCGCCGAAGGCTGGATCGTCGTGGCGGCCGGACCGGGCATCGAACCTGCGCTCGGCTTCTTCGACGCGACGGGACGTGTGCAACGATTCGACCTGGCTGTCGGAAAAAAGCACGAGCTGAACATTCTCGGCGAGACGCTGGCCGTCACGCTGGAAGGTCTCTTTGAGCGCGGCCGCATGAGCATCATGCCGGTGCTTGAGCCGTTGGAGACGCGCCGGCCGAATCTCGCGGCACGGGCCGTCTCGGCTGTTCGCCTGAAGTTCATCGGCCGCGGACCGTCCGCCGGTTGGAGCGATACGCAATGGTGCATGTTCAGCATGTATCCGGACACGGAGGCCCGGCCGATCCGCGTGCATCCGCCCGGCGGTGACGCGTGGGATATCATTTATTCGCGCTTCAAGCGGCCGCTCCATGTCGAGCTGGTGCCGGGCAAGTTAGCCGTCAAACACTTTCCGGGGCGCGACAACGTCGAATCGTGGCGCAGCGAGTTTCTCGTTGTTCCCAAGGATGGTCCCGTGCTCGAAGGAACGGTCTATACCAACGCGACCTTTTCCACCGGCGAATGGACGCTCTATCAGAGCGGCGCGGCGCGCGACGGCTGGAGCTACACGATTCTCGGCGTCGGCAATCGCGAAGGCATCTGGCCGATGGTGCTGGGCTGCGTGCTCATCACGATCGGCTGCTTGTTCGCGTTTTATGTGAAGCCGGTCCTCCTGCGTCGGGCCGCACGGCGCGGGCGCAGTGCCGTCGTCGTGTCCGAACCGCCCAAGCCGCACAAACCTGCACGAACTGAACCTGAACTCGCGGGCATGCGATAAGGAGATGGCCGCACGATGAAACGCAGATCTTTGTTGTTCATATCCGCCGTGCTGACATGTCTGACGTCGTTTGCGACGGTTAGCGCGTCGAGTAAGTCGCCGCTGGCGGCGTCGGAGCGCGCGGCGATTCTCGACGCCGAGATTGACTGGTCCGCCGCGCGATTGATCGCCGTTCAGGATGCCGGCCGCTACAAGACGCTGGACTCCTTCGCGCGCGAATCGATGACCGCGATGACCGGGAGCGAACACCTGCCCGGTCTTAGTCCGACGGCGTCGCTGCTGGAGTGGATATTCAATCGCGAGGCCTATCAGAACGATCCGATCGTCCGCATTCGCGACCGCGGCGTGCGCATCCATCTCTCCGCGCACTTTCCGCCTGACGTGCGAAATCGCATCCAGGAGACTGGCTACATGTCGCCGCGCGAGCTGGCCGATCCGATGGTCGAATCGCGCATTCGCGAGCTTGAGCCGCAATCCAAGATGACCAACGCGATGCGGCGCGTGCGCGATTCGCAAGCCATCGTCCAGTCGCTTGATCGCTTCTTCCGGATCGTGCCGAGGCCCGGCGCGCAGGTGGACGACCCGTGGTTCACGGTGGATGAACTCATGGCCAATCTGCCTCCCGACATGCGAAGTGCCATAATGGCGACACCGGATCGCGCGATGTCCGGCGGCGCGCCGATTCCCGGCATCTCGGAAAGCCAGGCGCTGTCCGTGCTGGGCAAGTGGGCGCGGCTGGCGACCGGCTGGCAGCGCGGGGATGTCGTCATGGTGCAGGAGGGCCTCGATCGGCTCGCCGAGGCGCTGCCGACATTGGCCGACGCGGGCGTCTATCCCACGCACTCGCAGCGCGCCGCTGAAGCTAGCTATTACGCATGGGGCAAGTTTACGTGGGGCCACTGGATATACCTCATCGGCGGGATACTCGGTGTCTGGGCGCTCGTGACGCACTGGCGACTGCCGCGCGTGCTTTCAATCGTGCTGCTCGCCGCCGCGCTAACGCTTCATGCCTATGGCATCAGCCTGCGCTGGTACATCCTCGGACGCATCCCCGTCGCGAACATGTTTGAGGCTGTCGTTGGATCTGCGTGGATCGGTGTCGCGCTCGGCTTATTGGCGGAATTGCGCTACCGGACGCGCGTGTTTCTCGTTGGTGCCCACGTGACGGGCTTCCTCGCGCTGATCCTCGGCGGTTTCGTCATTCCCGGCGGCGGCACGCTCACGACGATGATGGGCATTCTCGATGACGTGATGTTGCGCATTCACACCGTGCTCATCATCGCCTCGTACGCGCTCATCTTTCTCGCGTCGGTCATCGCCGTTGTCTATCTCTTCGGGTATTACTTTCACATCGCGCCCGGGAAATCAGCCGGTGTTGGCGTGCAGATCGCAATCACCGGCGCGGCGCTTTGGTTCATCACCGGTTTCGTGTTCCAGCATGGCGCGTCCGATGCCGGGGGTTTCGTGAAGAATGCCGCCGCCACCCAGTGGTTTACTTATGCGGCCGTTGCCGCAGGTCTGCTTCTGGCGTGGACAGGTCGCGGCGCTTCGGTTGGCTGGCTTGCCGCCACGGTCAATTTGTTTGTCTTGTGCCTGACGCTGGCCATCGGAAGCCACGGCTTTGTGCTTGGAATGGGCTACTCGCTCTTTGGCGTGGGTGTCGCATGGGCGGCATTCAACGCGATCGGAATGGCCGCCGATGCCTTCCGGCGCGTGCCGCGATCGCTGTACGCGACAAATCCCGTGCCGGTCGGGGCGGGAGGCATCGGTCCGAATGGCGACAGCGCCTCGTCGATCGAATACCGCGCGCTTCGCGCCGAACGCCCCATTCTCGCAGGCGCCGCTCCAGGCGACGAAGGTGCGCGGTCGCTGCCCTCGTGGCTGAATCACGCCGACTGGAGCCATTTGATCATTCTGAACATGGTGTTTGTCCTGCTGTTCGTGGGCATCATCCTCGGCGCGGTGTGGGCCGATTATTCCTGGGGCCGGCCGTGGGGCTGGGATCCAAAGGAGGTCTTCGCGCTGAATACTTGGATAATCTATGCCATTCTGATTCACGTACGATTCGTGACGCGCAATCGCGGCTTGTGGACGGCATGGCTCAGCATCGCAGGTTGTCTGATGATGGCCTTCAACTGGTGCTTCGTGAATTTCTATATCGTCGGACTGCACAGCTATGCGTAGGCGGTAGATTCGGCGATGGGTACAGTCTTTGTGCGAATCGACCTTGCTTTGATGCGACCATGTCGCGTTTGTAGTGGTCGTGCGTGTCAAAGCGGGCCTGGATTTGCAGTTTCGTGATGTTTGAGCGGGCATTTGCCGACATATTCATCGGTGAATAGATGCCCGCAACATTGCCCACATTTCCGGACGTGATAGAACCCTCCCCGGATGACGTTCGCGCCCTTTCAAAGCGGCGCGCCCACCGGCGGCTTGATCTGCGCCTGACCGTCGCATTGCGCGGCCTTGACGATGGTCGGCCAGACGCCCGTTCGACCGGCGATGCTCTTCGACCCGTCATGCACGGCGTGACGAACAATGTCGGCGTTGGCGGGCTTTACGTCGAGTTGGATCGCGCGAATGTGGCTGCCGGTGATCGGCTTTGCGTCGAACTCAATATTCCGGCGTCCGAAGGCGTCTGGCCGCATGACGGCCGCGCCGTCTGCACGGGCGAAGTGGTTCGCGTGGATGCGCTGGATCGCGAAGCGGCGGCATCGCCTTCGCGATGCGGCGCGGCGGTTCGGTTTATTGATCGGCCGCGATTCTCATTCTGACTTTCGATCAGGCCGCGCCTTGTCGCTTCTTCAACCGCGTCAGCGTTTCCAGCGTCCCCTGCAACAAAAGCGTGTCACCCGGCTCGATTCGGGTTTCGGGCGGCGGAAACAACCGCCGCGCTCCCCGGCCGTCCGCCGGCGTCAACTCAACGACACTGCATTCGAATTCGTGAAGTATTCCGCCGACGGTGCGATTGGAGAGCGGACCGTTCGGCCGAACCTCCCAGCGCTGCATGCCCACGACACGATCCTCGACCAATTGGCTGTTCAACATGCCCGGCTCCGCCGCGGCCAGCGCGAAGGCCGGCGCCGAGATCGCCGATTGCGACATGGCCACGTGGATATTCAGACCGTCGCGGATCTTGTCGGCCATGTTCTGATCGAACATGCGAATCACGACGTGTATCTTTGGATTGGCCCGCCGCGCGTCGAGACCGATCTCCAGATTGGCCAGATCGTCGGTCGTCGCCAGGATGATGCTGCGCGCCGCCTTGATGTTGGCGTCACCCAGCAGCGCCTCGCGACGGGCGTCGCCGATGAATAGCGGCGTGCCGTCGCGACGAACATCCTCGAGAAACTGGTTGTCGGGCGCACGTTCGATCACGACGATGTGCTCGCCGAGTTTCTGCAGCAACTGATAGGTCTTGTAACCGAGCCGGCCCAGTCCCACGAGAACGATATGATTCCTGTATGCTTCGGCCATCATCGTGCACCAGCCTCTCTCGTTGCGCCGCCGATCGCGCAACATGAGCGCGAAATCGACGATGCCCTCGATAATCAGCGTCAGACCCAGCACCGGCACAAGAAAGAACATGGCCTGCAACCAGGGCGATTTCGGAAAATCCTCCGGCGGTTCGCCGAAGATCAGCAGCCAGGTGAAATAGACGGCCTGCGGCAGGGAGTGATTGGCATCAGGTTCGAGCTTGATGAATGCCAGCGCGCCGCCGCCGAGCACAATGAGCATGAGCATGAGCCGGATGCGAAAGTGTGCGAACACGACGCGAAAGAAGCACCACTCGCGCCAGAGTCTCTCTTTGAATGGATTGCGCCGCGGCCTCATCCGATCCGATACTCCATCCGATCGTGATTACAGGGCGGACAGTGTACACGATCGTCGCGGTTCGTGAATCGTGTCTCGCATCCGCACCGCTCGCGGAATTC
Organism: uncultured Planctomycetaceae bacterium; assembly: GCA_964599535.1. GTDB lineage: Bacteria > Planctomycetota > Phycisphaerae > UBA1845 > UTPLA1 > JADJRI01. Next base: position 5,400 of record CAZRFP010000014.1, on the reverse strand, counting down.
GCCGCCCATCGTTTACGGCGGCGACGGGCGTCGTTATGTTAGAATTCCATGACCGATCACCGTGTCACACCCAACGCCGACGTTCCTTATCGCATCGCGTATCAGGATGCCGACGTTATTGTCGCCGACAAGCCGGCCGGCGTCGTGACGCAGCCGGGGATCAAGCATGAGCACGACAGCCTGCTCAACGGACTTTTCGCGGAGTTTGGCAATCGTCTGCAAAACCTCGGCGAGTCGCGCGATTGGGGTCTGCTGCACCGGCTCGACAAGGACACGTCCGGGCTTGTCATTGTCGCGCAGAACATTGCGGCGTTTGAGCACTTGCTCGATCAGTTCAAACGTCGCCTCGTCAAGAAAATCTACTGGGCCATTGTCGCGGGCATTCCGCGACCTGCGCAGGGCGTTATCCAGAAGCCGATCCGCGAGGCCATCGGCCGACGGAAACGCGCCGTCATCGATCGCGAAGGCGAGCAGGCCGTCACGGCGTATCGTGTTCTGCAATCCAATCAGGGCGTGTCGCTCGTCGAGGCGCGTCCAACGACGGGGCGGCTGCACCAGATTCGCGTACATCTCGCGTCGATGGGATGTCCCGTGCTCGGCGATCATGACTACGCCGGCAGCGCCAGGCTGCCGGATGTGCTGCGGCTCTGTCTTCATGCCGCCGCGCTGTCATTCATACATCCCGCGAGCGGGCACCGAATGGACGTTCACGCCCCTTGGCCTGCGGACCTGCGCAAGACGCTGAAGCGCTTCGGTCTCAACGAGCCGTCGCAGTAGGCCGCACATTCTGATTGACCCCTGTTTCTCGCATGTTACGATGTGCAACAGAGGTTGGGGATTGTTGAAGCCGGCAGCCTTGTTGAAATCTTCAGCGATGGTACTGCATATCGGCCCCTTCCCAAAATCGGGAAACCGTCCGAAAGGGCGATACAGGGTTCGACTCCCTAACACGGCCAACTCCAGGGGCCTGCGCCTTGAGCGCGACAGGTGCCGAGCCATGCGGGTGTCAAAGCCCCCGTTCGGTTACTGCGGCCCTTGGGGACGGCTTATTTCGGGCGAGGTGCGATCATGATGGAATGGATGGCGGTCATTTGCGGCGGCATATTCGCGGTGGTCATTATCAGCGCCATGCTGAAAAAGCACGTCGTTCGCGAGTACGAACGTGGGCTGCTCTACTTGAACGGTCGCTTCAAGGGGCAACTGGCTCCGGGCGCTTATCGCGGCTGGGCTTGGCGCACGCATGTCGTGGTTGTGGATGTTCGAAAGCAGATTCTGTCGATTCCGGGACAGGATATCCTCACGGCCGATCAGGCCGGCATTAAGCTGAGCCTGATCGTGAGCTATGAGTTGGGCAATCCTGTTCAGGTGATGCACAGCCTGGCAAACGTGAACGATGCAATCTATGCCGCGGCTCAGCTTGCACTGCGAAAGGTCGTCGGTTCGCTTGCACTTGAAGAGCTGATTGACCAGCGCATCGACATCGGCGCGCGCGTCTGCGATGAGATTCGATTCGTGCTCGAGCCGGCGGGCCTGACGATTCGCTCGGCGAATGTGAAGGACGTAATGCTGCCGGCCGAGATGCGGAAGGCCTGTTCGGACGTGATTCGTGCTCGCAAGGAAGGGCAGGCCGCCTTGGAGCGTGCTCGCGGCGAAACTGCGGCACTGCGCTGTCTGGCGAACACGGCGAGGTTGATCGAGGACAATCCGTCGTTGCTGCGCCTGCGCGCGCTGCAGGTGATCGAGTCCAGCCACGTCGGGCATACGGTTGTGTTGAGTCCGGAGACCTATGCGCCGCCTCGCAAGTCGTCAGCGCCGACGTCGGATGATGCGGATACTCCTACGGCGTAAACTTGTGATGGCGTTGCACGGAAAGCGGGTCGATTCAGTATCCCGGAAAATGCGCTTCCCAGGTGCGCGTGAACATGATCGTCGGCGTTTCTCCGTCGGCGTGAAGTTCAAAGTAGCCCGTTCGCGCCGTTCGGCCATTCGCGTTCGTCATGAAGGCGTCGCGCGAGGCGCCGAGATCCAGCCGCGGATCGCCCACGCCCTTGTGCGGATAGCGAAACTTGCCGCCATTGGGCGGGCCGAGTGATTCGGCGATCAGGGCACGGCGCACGTTCCATTCGCCGCGCTGATTATGATTCACGCCGGACTGCACATATCGCCGCCCATCGAGTTGCTTGATGAATCGGCCGTCGAAGTGAACATAGTTGCTCACCGCCGGGTCCATGATGCCGCCGGTTCCCGCGGCGGGATTGTCGTCGTACGGCACGCCCTGGCCGATCGGGCCGGCCGAGCTGAAGGTGTACGTCAGCTTCCATTGGCCCTGTCCGGCATTGGCGGGAAAGCCGCCGATGGCCGAGGGGCATCGCCAACTTCCCGGCTGTACGAACGGTTCGAGCACGACGCCGGCGGTCGTTGGATATTGCAGGTCAAACGGATCGGCGTTTGGATCGGTGAGATTCACATCTTCCATGAAGGGCACGCGGTCATCCCAGACGAGTGAATAGCTGAAGATGCCCGTCCAAATGCAGCGTAGATTGTTCATGCAGACCACGCGCCGTCCGCGGTCGCGAGCGTTCGACAGCGCCGGCAGCAGAATGGCCACGAGCGTCGCGATGATGGCGATCACCACGAGCAGTTCGATCAGCGTGAATCCGCAACGATGTCCAATCCGTCGGCACATGGCTGAATTCCTTTTCGGCATGTTGCGCTCGCTCATTGCGCGGGGCGGTGCAATGCCGTTGCCTTGAAGCGCCATACGTATCAGCAGCCTCCCAGATATGCGGCTACAAAGGGCGCGATGTCCGCGCCATCCGCCGCACCGTCACCGTTCAAATCGGAACGCTGCACATGCAACGCCGGCGCGGCATCGGGATTGACAAGGACTGAGACAAACGCGGCGACATCGTTTTCGTCGATATCGCCGTCCCCGTTGATGTCACCCGGCAGCACGTCGGACAATGTGATCTCCAGCCGCGCCGGAAACGGGTTCTGTCCTGGAATGCTCGTATTCAGATAGAACACCGGAAATCCCGTGCCGGCCTGCTGAAATGTCTCGCTCAGCGATGTGACAATGACAATGACGCGGCCGCGATCAAGCTGCTCCTGAAAGTACCGCCGCACTTCACCGCATGAGAGGGACAAGTCAATCTCAAACTCGACATCGAACGGCGTCGGCTGATTGCCCGGCGTGTAGTTGATCGGGCGTCCGATGGCCCAGGGCTGCGGCGTGAACTGAAACACGCCGTGAGCCTCATTGTGCAGGCCGGCGACGTTGTCTTCGCAGTGCAATTTTTCGAGCGTTCCGTCCTGATAGACGAACGGGAAGGGGTTTCGCGGCACCGGATTGGGCTGTTGGTTCCAGCCCTGAAAGAACGATGTCTCGACCCACGTATCCTCGTCAAAGAGTCCGCCCTCGGGATCAAATCCCGCGCCAAATAGTTCGAAGGGGCGACCGGCGTCTTCGTCATCGCTTTCGCCATCGGTATCGCTCGGCTCGCCGCGCGGGATGCCGTCGGCATTGATAATGCCGTCGCCATTGAGGTCGTACGTGTACCATTCGTCCGGTGTCAGGTCGACGTCCCAGTCCGCGCCTGAGGTGTGCTTCAGGGTGATCTTGATCGACTTGATGAAATAGCTGTCCGGACCCTGGCCCGGCGGGATGAGCGCGTGTGTTCGCCATGCGAGGATGATGACGCCGTCGCGTTCATTGAATCGCTGATTTCCCAGCGCGTCGCGATCGCCGACCGTTCCAAATGTGGAACCGAAAGCGCGGGTTCCGGGGAAAGGATTGAATGGATAGTGCCACCGATCGTCGGAAGGCGAGGCGAAAAGATGCGGGGTGTCCGCGGCCGCGCTGTGCGGAACAGCGACAAGTGCCATGAGAATCAGTGCCACCGTCACGCCGAAAGATCGAACAAGAAAGACGGCGCGGGAGTCCCCCCCGGAGAGCGCATCTCGCTCCCGCGCCGCTGGATGATCCATTTGAGCAATCGCAGTCATCGTATGAGGCCTTATCCTTGGCATATCAAAAACGGAGGGCGGTCGGCGCGATCCGTCGCCGGATGCGCCGACCGTCGCCCCGAGGAACGTCATATCACCCGCGCGCGTCGGCGACGCCGTATCAGCGTCGTCATTGCAAATCCCATCAGTGCCGCTGTACCCGGCTCAGGCAGGAGCGACACCTGATCGATGCTGAATGAGTACGATCCGGTCGTGAATGCCAGGCTATCCGGCGTTCGCACGCCGATCTGAACATCCTGAATGTCGGAAAAGACCGTGTTGTAAAACGGGAGCGTCGGTGCGCCCTCGAGAATGAGATTGGACGTTCCGAACGCCAGGGAAAACTCCAGCTTGGTCCATGTATTCGGCAGCACCGGCGCGAACTCGAAGGAGACAGCGCCCGCCGAGAACGGCTTCGCATATCGCGAGAAGAAATTCATCGGAATCGGAGCATCATGCCGCACCCATACGGAAAAGCCGGTCGCCCCGTCGGCGATCCAGTTGCCCACGAACGCGCCGCCGCTCGATCCAAAGGACGCATGGCCGCGAAAAATCGACTGATCCGAACTGGGGCCGTTGTTGGCGAAGCTGTAGGTTGCAGAGACATGGCTGCTCCCGTCGGGACCGCCGGCCGCATTCCATGAAGCCGGATTCACCGCGCCGGCGTCGCGCCAATTAGCATTGTTGGCGGCGAAGTTTTCAGTGAAAGGCACGATCGCGGCCCGCGCCGTGGCGGACATGATGGTCAGCGTCAAAACGGTCGAAACCGCATAATATTTCTTGGACATAGTTGTATTCTGTTCCTCTCCTATGCGCTGCGATTCATACCGCCGCGCGAAGATGTTTTATTCGTGAATTCCGGTATCCATGTTGCCGTGCCATCCATGGGCGCGTGGCATTTGCTCATCATTGGTTTTCCGATCTCGCCGTAAGGCTTGTGCAATGCACTTCCAAACGCACCCGGAGCGCATCGAGCGGATCATAAGACGAATGAGCGGTTGACTCGTGAATCGGCGTTTGAACGGATCGCGCTTCCACGCTCGGGCGTTTCTGTGACGCCGCAAACGCGTGACGCATGTCTCGTCAAACGATGGAGGGTTCTTAGAGGGGCGGGGCGCGGTGCGGCCGTGTCGGCCGGAGATAGCGCGAGACAAAGGCCGGCGCCGTCTGCGCAACGGCAGTGTGAGTGGATCGCAGGCGAAGCGCCCGGACCGGATCAAACAGCAACGTCCGCCATGAACGGAGAAGGATTGCAACTCTCGCCAGATGCAGCCGGATCATGGCCGCGCCGCCGATCGAAACGGCCAGCCAGACATTGAGATCCGTAAGAGATTCAAAATCGGGCAGGGCATGACCGATTACGCCGACATGCAGCAGGGCGATGATGACCAGAAA
>CAZRFP010000013.1:0-43046 GCA_964599535.1 uncultured Planctomycetaceae bacterium | reverse complement strand
TGATCCCCCTAACCCTCACCATCTACATCACCGACGAGCCCCTCGGCTTCACCGGCCCGGGCATGGTCGCCATCCCTCCGCTGTACGTGTATATCGGCATCGCTCTCGTGCTTCTCGCCCTCATCTACCTCATGCTGCGGCCGACCCCGACCGTTCCCCCGGGAGGATGGCCATGATCTCCGTCGCCCTCCAAGCCACCGGCCTGATCGGGGGCGTCGCCGGCGCGGTCCTGTTCGGAGAGTTTTTCGCGCGACTGGCACGCGGGCGTGAGTTGGACAGCCGCATCTCCGCACTTGAGCGGCTCGTCACGACGAACGTGACATATAACAAGGCGCTTTTCAGCGGCTACGACGGCCGCGGCGAAGAAGCCGCCGCCCATTTCGCGGCCTTCGCGCGAACGCCCAGCATCTATCGTCCCTACATCGAATACCGACGCATTCCGAACATGCGCGAGGCCGGGATCGGAACCAACTCCCTGAGCTACCGCGGACCTGAGTTCGAGATTGAAAAACCCGATGGGACGTTTCGCATTCTGGTGTATGGCGGCTCATTCGTCTGGGGAACGGGCGCGCTTCGCGACGATGAGACCATCCCGGCGCATCTCGAGCGCCAAATCAACGATGCCAATCAAGGCCCGACGCGCTACGAAGTCATCAACTACGGCGAAACGGGCTATCAATCAACGCAGGAGCTTATCTTTCTCATTATTGAAGGACTGTTCCTCAAGCCCGATCTGGTGATCTTCATCGACGGCGTCAACGACTCAATGGCCGGGCACACGCAACTCCCGGCGGGTTATCCCGAAACATTCGATCGCTTCAATGAACTGCTCACGGGCGCGGTCCGGGCGCGGCACCGGGATGTGTTCACGGTTGATGACGAACTGGACTACCTCAAGCGTGTCCGATCCACGCTCTGGTCGGCCGGTTCGTCAGAATTGCTGCGCCGCCTGCACGCGCGCGGCATAACAGCGCCGGCGGAAGGACCGATCGACGCCGAGCATAGCGCTCTGCGCGCCGAGGAATTCTCGCTGCGACACGCATACAACCTGCGCACGCTCAAGGCGGTCGCACGCGAATACGGATTCTCATTCATCGCCGCGATTCAACCGATCCCCATGTTCCACAAGCCGCTGCACGCGGACGAAACGCAGGCCATCGAGTCACTGATGAAATACCCGAACCACTTTCAGATGGTCGACTGGTGGCGACGGCACTATCCGGACTATACAGACCGCGTGATTTCAACATGCCGCGAGCAGGGCATACCGATGGTTGATCTTCGGCGTATATTCGAGGGGAACGCCGCGCCGCTTTACATCGATGACATTCATCTCACCGGCGAAGGCTATCGCATCGTCGCCAGTGCGATCTATGATGCATTGATGGCGCACAACCTTCTTTCGCCGGACACACCACGTCGCTGATATCACGGTGCCGGCGCCGTACCGCGCCGGCTATTCGGCCGCAGCCTGCCGGGCTTTCATTTCCTTCTCTTTGGCGACCGGGTCTTCAAAGCCCTTTTGGCGACAGATTTCGGCGACCATCTCCGGAAAGCGCTTGAGATGATCTTCATCGAGGCGGATGCGCCGCTCGTTGCTGCCGGTGCCCTGGCACACAAGATCGATCCAGCCTTTCTTCAGGAAGCGCGTCGTCTCCAGCGATTTCATCTCGTCCCACGTCGCGCGGCCCTTGAACCGATAGCTCAGTCCTTCATCGTCCAGCTTGCAATGCGTGAGAACGACCGACGCCATGAACAGCCCCACCAAAACCGCCAGGCCAGCCAGCGCCCAGCCGATGAGCCGTTGAAGACGTATATCGGTGTTCTTGTATTTCGTAATCGTGCCGATCGGCTGCTGCAGCCTGTTGCTCGATAGAGGGAATTTCACGCGGTAGTCCGGTCCGAAATACCAAAGGGCTTCGGCTGTCTCATAGGACGGCGGACCGCCATAAAGCTGGACAAGATGTTCCCGCTGCGATGCCGGCGTGATCTTCGACACGGCCTTGGCCGCTTCCTCAACATTCTTAATCGTGACGCTCGGATAGACCGGCGCGGATGCGGCCTTCTCGCGATCGGCCGTATCGAGCGATTGGATGTGCTCCGCAAAGTTCGCGGATTCGTATCCCGTGTAGCCGTCGTAGAGGAAGGCAACGCCGAAGCCGACGATCATTAGAAAGAACAGTCCGTTACGGACGATGCGCTCGGTGGATGGCCCGCTTTCGATGGTCATAGCCCGCTTTCAAAGCTGGAATTACGCTCGTTGTTTGCCGACGCCTCGCACGATTCAGAATCGAAAGCGTGCCGTCGCCGGTGCATCATTCGCGAAACGGACGCATTCGGCAAGCGCCCGACATTCTCTCACGCAAGGAAATCGGCGAAACGCCCGCAGCTCATGGCGCAAGCTGAAAATCCGTGACGCCGCGCGAGAGTTGCGAAAAGTCGTCCGGCTTCATGAGAAAAACGCGATCCGGATAATCGCCGCTCGATGCATAGCGACCGCCTTCGGCCGCGATGCGACCCGAAATCATCAGCTTGTGCTCGCGCCCGGATTCGTCGACCGCCGTGATGGCGATGGCCGGTTGGTCCAAGCCGAAGTCCGCCGGAATCGCACCGCTGTAGCGAATGTACTTAATGGCGCGCAGATCGCGCAGCGTGTCGAGCAAGGCCGTCATCTTCGCGCGATCCGTCGGGAACGTCGCCTCGCCGACGAGCTTCCATGCGTCGTCCTTCCATTCGAAGGCAAATTCCTGATGGCCGTCATATCGGATCGACCGCACCAGCGACGGATCGATCGACAACACATCAGTGTTCAACAACTCGGCTTCAAGATCGTTGAGCACTTTGGCATCCACCTCGCAGATGATGGCCGCGCCTTCTTTCATGGCATAGACCAAACCGCCGTGCCGAACGATGCGCAGCACATGAATCTGCGGCGATGGTTCCGACGACGGTGCATCTTCCGTAGCCGGCGGCGCGGGCGGCGTGACCATGATCGTCACGCGCGTCGCGGCATCGTCCAGTCCATACTCCGCCGCCTGCTCGGCTGACGCCACAACGCGCCGGCCGCGCAGCCCCGATACATCGGCAAGGATGCTCTCAACCGCCGGGAACTCGGCCTTGCCTTCGACCGGCGAGAGCATGCGCCAATCAAGCTCGGCCTTCTCGACCACGCGCGCTTCGCCGCCGCGAGCGATTTCCACCCGCGTGATATATGACGAATCCACCATCAGAATGTCGCGCGTGCGGAACGAAACCGGACGTGCCTTTAACGGTTCAACCGCGCTCGCGGGCACGACGGCGACAAAGTTGTCCGTGTCGTTTCTGATATAGACGCCCGTCTTGCTCGGCGTCTCGCCGCCGACAATCAGTCGCAACGGAGCGGCATGTCCCTCGACGGAGACTTCGATCGAAGCCTGCGGACGGTCAAATCCGAAATCCCTGGAGGCATCCTCCTCGAAGCCCAGCGCCTTGAGCTCGCGCAGGCCCTTCAGCAAGTCGTCGACCGCGGCGAACTCGGCCGTCTCTCGCTCGGCATTATCATCGCCGCCGGCGATCTGCCAGATGGGGCCGTTGCGGATGAGTGTCATCGACTCGTCAACCGTCGCAAGCCGAACCTGCGACGCCCGCTCGACGGGTAGGCCGGCGATCTTCTTGTCGCGTAAGTCGGCGGCGGACGGTCCGAGGTCTTTCATGAGCGATTCGTTGACCTGAAAGACCGTCGGCGCGGCAGGCTCCAGCACGCGGGCGAAGATGCGCTCTTCGGCCGCGCCGCCCAGCGCAAGCGTCAGCACGCTCGTGGTCACATCAAACTCCGGCTCAACAGGCGGCGTCGGACCTTCTACCTCCGGCGCGGGCCTCGGCGTCTTCGCTTCAATCGTGGCCGAAACAGTGAGCCGCGGATTTTCCAATCCGTAAGGCCGAAGCGTCTGCGGATCGTCGTCTACAAACTCCAGCACGTTCACATTGGCCAGGCCGCTGAGAATCTTGTTGACCAGCGTCAATTCGGCGCGGGCCTTGAAGGGCTCTTCGACCGTCCAGCCGGAGTCGGACTTGACCAGCGTGAAGTTCTCCGCACCGGACACCTGCACGCGGACTGCGTCTGACATCTTGAAATCGGAGATGCGCTTGCCGCGATAGTCCGACAGCTTGCGGCGCATGTCGGCATTCAAGTCTGTATTGACCAGATAGATCGTCTTGTCGCCCTCGATCTGAACATACGTTCGGCGTGAAAGCTTTTCGCGCTCGCCCACGTTCAGGACGATCGACTTGCCGCCCTGATCCGTCAGCTTCAACACCTTCAACGGCTTGTCGAGCGACGTGTCGGCCGCACCCGGGCGGCCGGAATCGCGCTCGCCGTATGAACGCTCATACTGCAGCGCAACGACTCGCCCTACGTCGCCATTGACCGCGAACGTCTCGGCCGGCGCGGCGAACGGCGCGGTCATGCGCCACTTGTTGTCATCTTTCACGAAGGATATGGTCGGCGAATCGCCCTGCTTGATCTCAAACGCCTTCACGTCTTCAAGCGTCAGCTTCAACAGCGTCTTCGGACCTGCGTCTTCAATGGCATCCGTCGATTCCTGCGCAGAGGGCTGCACCCACCAGACACTGACGACGGCCAACAGCAACGCGATCGCCAGGAAGATCGTCGTTTTCGGATTCATCGCATACGCCCTTCTCTACACGCCCCACGGCGGCCGGGCCGATACCGGCGCCGCGGAAGCTTCAAAACACTTTCGCAACCAGGCGGCTGCTCATCGTCGTCGCACAAACCAAAGATAAATGCCCGGCGCGACGACGAGCGCCGGCCATGCGAACCAGACGACGCTCCGCGTGATTACCTGCTGACTTTCCGTCAGCGATCGAACGCGCGGCACGGGAACCGGTCCACGGCCGATGTAACTCTCCGTGTCGTTCAGCCAGAACATCGTGTTGACCAGCAGATCGAGCGATTCCTTCGGCTCGGGGCCGAACCGCGCCCGCTCGGCATCGACCAGCGGCGGACGCTTCACATAGCCGTCTCGAATGCTGGCCCCGAACGCCATGACGGCGATGCGGTTCTTCGCTTTGTCATCGGCGCCGGCGCGCTCGGCCGCGACCATCACATCAAACCGATCGCGCATGGGCGGCCGGCCGAGTTGTACCAGCCCCTCGGACTTCGGATCGTTGATGCGCTGGACGATCTGAAGAATGTCATCGATCGAGCCGCCGATGAAGTCCTCGCGCTTCGGAATGCTCGCAACGACCGCTTTCGTCACGCCCTTCGGTGACTCCGGCAGTGCCTCGATACGGGCACAGTCGACCACGAGAAACCGCGTGCCGATCATCGGCTTGCCCACGGCGTGATCCGTAAAGCCCGTCAACGGTAGATGGCCGAACTTCCTCGCGTTGACGAAGAACCCATTTTCCGTGCGAACATCGGCCTCGACCGTGAGTACGCGGATGCTGTTGTCGAGCCGAAGACCCCAATCCTCCGCAAGCACTGTTTCATATCCGTAAGGCGGAGAAATCCAGCGATTGCCGATGAAACCGCCGGGCGTTACTTCCCACGTGCCCACGAACAAGGCCGGGGAGCCTTTGTCGATCAAACCGCGCACAATCCTGCGATGCTCCTCCCCGAACGCCGGAGATTCAGGCTGCTGGCCCGCGAACGGATTGGGCAGCGCCGGCGGCGCTGGCGGCAGCAGGATGAGAATGTCTTTCAGCCCTTCTTCGACTTCGAAGGGGCGCTCCTGATCGGTCGCGAGATTCCAGTCATAGACGCTGAAGTTGGCCGCTTCCAGCCGGGCGCGGGCCTCCGACAAATCCGCGGACGGCACCGCGCTCTGCGGGGGCGGCGGCATGAACGGACTGCGCTGCGGCGGAGCGGGCGGCTCAAACGAGACGAACGTCACGGCCGCAAACGGCTTGTCGGCCTTGAGTGCGAGAATCGCCGACGCGATCGCGCTATCGCCATTGAAGGTGCGCTGCTGCTCGCCATCGTCGGCGCCGCTGAGGCTTTCTCGCACCGGCCACACTTCGCCGAAGTCGACCACGCGCATCCTGTCGCCGATGACGACGACGATCGAGTTGTCCTCCTTGATCCGATCGGCCATCGCACCAGGCTTGAATTCGGGCAATTCGCCGAGTTCCTTCTCGATCTGCGCGACGGCCCTGGCTTGCTCCGCAAACAGTGCATTGCCGCGGGCCGATTCGAGCAGCGTGCGCGATTGATCGTCGAGATTCGTCAGCCGCTCGGACAGTTCGAGAAGAATTCGCTCGCAGACGGCTGCATTCTTCTCGATGCGCGTCGTGTTCTGACGCGTCGCCGCGAGAGCCTGCAAGAGCTTGTCCGGATCGCCGGTGTCGATGATGCCGAGCAACTGCAGGCGCATTTCGCTCAGATTTCGCCCCATGTCTTCAATCACGTCGGCGACTTCGAGCTGCATGATCATCGGACCGGATTGAACGCGCGTCGTCCAGTTCGCGTGCTGCCGGACGATCGGAAACTGCCGCGCGAACTCATCCACGCGCGCCACGAGCGTGTTCAGCACCGAACCGAGCGGAACCGCCCGATCGGCATACGCCTTGAGTGCCGCCTTAACGTCATCCGGCGGAGCATCGCCGTCGCGGCCGATCGTCAGACGAAGCTCTTCGATCTCCGCCCGAACACCGGCCGCTACGTCGCGAAGCGACTGAATGTGCGGCGAATCAGGCTTGACCGACTCGTCGGCCAGCCGCGTCAACTCGCCGATGAGCCGGGCGATCGCGTCCATTGTGTTCGTGGCGTCCTGCGCCGCGGCCTTGGCGCGATTCGTCGCCTCGGTGTACTTGGGAATGCCGCCCTCGGGAATGAGGTTCTTGATCTCCGAAGCCGCGTCGCTCAGCTTGCGGTCCATCTCGCGCAGCTTCAGTACGATCTGGGCAAACAGCGGAAAGTCGCTCACCCACGATTCCGTGCCGAGCAGTGCATCGCATTGCGTGCTCAGATTGTTCAATTCGGCCACTAACTGCGTCCGCACCGCCTCAAACGACGCCAGCGCATCCCGATGCACCTTCGCTTCGGCGTCGAAGGTGCCCTGGATGCGAGCCGACAGCTCCGAGCGCTGCGCGGCCGTCGCCACGTGCTCAACCTTGACCTTGTTCGAGACGGCGCGCAGTTCGTCGCAGTAATCCAGAACGCGATTGATATACTCCTGCTGCTTCTTCTCCTGCGGATTCGGCGCATAGACGATGGAGATCGAAATGTCGCTCGACACGTCGCCCAAAATCCGCTTGGTCCGCTCGCTCATGCCGTAGTTGCCGATCGACGCGATGTCGCGGCGGACGTTCTTCATCGTTGCCAGCCAATTCACGGCCACCAACAGTCCGAACGCAATCACAATGGAGATCGTCACGTTCGCGCCGATGGCCCAGCGTCGGCCGGCGCCCATCGATTCGATCGGTGCATCGGTCGTCTTTACCGCCATCGCTTGGACTCCAGTACCTTGACCGTCAGAAACAGAAACATCGCCGCGCCGGTCAGGAAGAAGACGATGTCCTTCGTGTCGAAGATGCCGCGGCTGAAATTATGATAGTGATGAAGCACGTTGACGCCGCTCAGCACCACGCGCCACTGACCGCCCTGTATCGACGCCACCGCATCCACCAGAATCGTCACCAGCGCCAGCACCGCCACGCCGATGATCGCCGCGACGAGCTGATGCCTCGTCATCGCGCTGGCGAACAGCCCTACCGAGATATAAAGCCCGCCGAGCAGGATCATGCCCAGATAGCCGTAGATCAGCACCTTCACGTCCTGCTCGCCATATTGCGAGAGCAGGATCACGTGCATCAGCGTCGTCGCCAGCAGTGCAACGAAGAACATCAGCACGCCGAAAAACTTGCCCAACACGACTTCCACGTCGCTCACCGGCGCGGTCATCAGCGTCTCGATCGTGCCGCTGGCAAATTCATCCGCCAGTTGCCGCATCGTCAGCATGGGGATCGCGAAGATCAGCAGCCACGCCATGCTGTCGAGCATGAAGCGCATCGACGCCTCGCCCCCCTCGATCAGCGTGTTCGACATGAACAAATAGCCCGAGGCGATCAGAAAAACCGCCGCGACGATGTACGCCACCGGCGACAGAAACGTCGCCGTCAGTTCGCGTTGCGTCAGTGCCGCAATTCGATGTATCACGACCGCACCTCCCGACCGGCCGCATGGGTGCGAGCGGCCTGTTCGGCGGTGATCCGCACGAAGAACTCTTCAAGGCTGCCCTGCTCCAGTCGCAACTCACGCAAAGACCAGTTCTTTTCCTTCGCCAGCTTGTAGATGTCCTCGCGCGGATCGGCGTCGCGCGCCGTCTCCAGCGTCAGATGATTCCAGCCGTTGTCCGAAGCGCACTCCACCTTGCGAACGCCGCGCAGCTTGCCGACGGCCTGCTCTACCTCGCCCTTCTGGCCCGACAGTTCCGCGATCAGCCGAGAGCCTTCGCGAATGCGGGCCTTCAACTCGTCCGGCGAGCCGGACGCCACGATCACGCCGCCGGCGATGATGATCGTCCGCTGACAGGTCGCCTCGACTTCCGGCAGGATGTGGCTCGACAGCAGAACCGTGTGCCGCTTCGCCAGCTCATGAATCAGATTGCGCGTCTCGCGAATCTGCGTCGGGTCCAGTCCGACCGTCGGCTCGTCGAGAATCAGCACCTTCGGATCGTGCAGCAGCGCATCGGCCAGACCGACGCGCTGCCTCATGCCCTTGGACAACTGATGAATCGGGCGATTGATGAAGTCGCCCAGCCAGCACAGATCGACCACGCGCTTGATGGACGACTCCCGCGCCGCGCGATCCAGCCCGCGTATTTTTCCGCGAAACGTCAGATACTCGCGCACGCGCATGTAGCCGTCGAGCGGCGTATTCTCAGGCAGATAGCCGATGATGCGCCGGACCTCCATGGACTGCGTGAAGACATCAAACCCGGCGACGGAGGCCGCGCCCGTGGTGGCGGGCATATAGCACGTGAGGATGCGCAGGGTCGTGGTCTTGCCTGCACCGTTAGGCCCAAGGAAGCCGACGATTTCTCCTTCCTCGATGTGAAAGGAGATGTTGTTCACGGCCTTGCGGTCGCCAAACATCTTGGTGAGATTTTTCACCCTGATCATGTTGCGTTCTCGCTGTAGCCAAGTTTCAAACTCATGCCGATGCGCTCGCTGAGAAACAAACTGCGGGCACCGCCGGATGGCCGGTCCGAGCGATAGCAATGCAAGCCCGCCCCAGCCATGCACTTATGTCGATTGCAGACGCGCTCTTTTACTCAGACGGCCACGGATCGTCAAGCCCGTAAGCTGCCCGGCGCATTCACCATGACCTACGCCAGACCGACGGCAAAAAGTCTACTGAAGTTGCGGCTGCGGTGAGGCAATCCGGCTCTTGGCGACGGATCGAAGCAGTGAATCCTCCATTTTGCTCATTTCCCACACCTTGCCGAATTTTCCGCGTGTATGTCGGGCCGTGCTGTCGCGATAGATAGGCGTCCACGATTCTCATGCGCGAGTCGCATTTGAATCAAGAGCCTGTCGTAATATCACGGACGGAACTGGCTCCTAGCTGGTTTGAGGAGTCTTTGAGGCAGGCATGTCATTGATTTTCGAGGTTTGCAACTCTCCATCCAAGATTCAGGAGGATGTATGATTCGGACACGCTGTCTCTTCATCGGCGCCATCGTCGTGGCTACGGTCGCGGCTGCGCATCGTGCCATCGCCATTACGCCACCATTTTCATCTCCGCAAGACGGTGGCCCCGTCGCACTGGACCCGCCGTGCGACGCGTGCGACGTGAACTGCGACGAAGAAAACGATGGCCGAGACATTCAGGCGTTTGTCGAAGCGCTTCTCGCCGGACCGTCGGAGAGCTGCTCGTCGTGCGCGGGCGACTTGAACGGAGATGGCAACGTGACCATCGCGGATGTCGTGCCGCTGGTGAATTGCCTGCTGGGAGAGCGACACGCACGCATTGTCGACGGCTGCCTGCACATCATTGGATCCGCTGCCGACACAACACTGGCTTTGCGTTTGCGATTCGGAACGCCGCCCGTCCTCGATGTCGATTTCGAAAACGACGGATCGGCGGAATTCAGCTTCGATCGCGGGTTGTTCGACTGCATTTTCATCGATGCGCGCGACGGTGACGATCTGGTGTTCATCGATGAAGTCAACGGCGTCTTTACTGACACCGAGGCAACAACGATTCACGGCGGCGGCGGCAATGACACGCTCATCGGCGGCAGCGGAGCGGAGACATTCATCGGCGGCCCCGGGAGCGACTCCATCTTCGCAGGCCCCGGCGACGACCTTTTCATCTGGAACCCCGGCGACGGCTCCGACCTCGTCGAGGGCGGCGAAGGCGCTGACACCGTCGAAGTCAACGGCGCCAACGGATCGGAAGACTTCACCATCACATCCAACGGCACGCGCGTCCGATTCGACCGGCTCAATCCCGCACCCTTCTTCCTCGACATCGGAACCTGCGAAGAACTGGTATTAAACGCCAACGCCGGAAACGACACCCTCGCCTGCACAGGCAATCTCGCCGCGCTCATCCACATCACCGCCGACGGCGGACCGGGAGACGATACCCTCCTCGGAAGCAACGGCGCCGATGTCCTTATCGGCGGAGACGACAACGACTTCATCGACGGCCAGCAAGGCAACGACCTGATCTTCCTCGGAGCGGGAAACGATACCTTCCAGTGGGACCCCGGCGATGGAAGCGACATCGTCGAGGGTCAGGACGGCCACGACACCGTGCGATTCAACGGCTCCAGCGCCAATGAGATTTACGACTTCCAGACCAACGGCTCGCGACTGCGATTCCTCAGAAACATCGGCAGCATCATCCTGGATGCAAACGGCATCGAACAGTTCGACCTCCAGGCGCTCGGCGGAGCTGACATCGTGAATGCAAACGATCTGGCCGGCACCGACGTGACACTCATCAACATCGATTTCGCAGGAACGCTCGGAGGCCAGAACGGAGATGGGCAGGCGGACGTGGTCAACATCATCGGCACCCCGGGCCCGGATGTGTTCAATGTCTATGCCGACGCGGGATTCACGCTGGTCGATCGGGCAGCCGACGTGCGCGTGAAGGGCTGCGAGGCCGGCGACCAAATCGTATTCACCGGCATCGGCGGCGATGTCTTGAACATCAACGGCTCGGCCGGCCCGGACACCATCACGGTGATCGCAAACGGAACGCAAGCACGCATCGACGCAACCGGCTATTCCGCGGCCGTCGGAGCGAGCGGCGCGTTGTCAATCACCGTCAATGGACTTGGCGGCCCGGACTTTATCAGTTGTACGGGCAATCTTGCGGGGCTGCTCATCCCTCTGACGCTCGACGGCGGGCCGGGCGATGACACGATATTCGGCAGCAATGGCGCGGACCTGCTCATTGGCGGCGACGGCAACGATTTCATTGATGGCCAGCAGGGCAACGACACAGCTGATCTGGGCGCGGGCGACGACACATTTCAGTGGGACCCCGGCGATGGCAGCGACATCGTCGAGGGTCAATCCGGCAATGATGTCCTTGTGTTCAACGGTTCGGGGGCAAACGAAACGTACGAGTTATTCGCCAATGCCGACCGGCTGCGACTCACGCGCAACGTCGGAAGCATCGTGATGGACATCAATGGCGTCGAACAGGTCGAACTGAATGCGCTCGGTGGCGCGGATATTGCAATCGTGAACGACCTGGCCGGCACGAATGTCGCCCAGGTGAATATCAGGCTCGCCGGAACCCTCGGCGGCGTCAACGGAGATGCACAGCCCGACAATATCATCGTGAACGGAACGAATGGCGACGACCACATCACCGTCGCAGGTGGAATCACGGGAACGATCGTTGCTGGCCTTGCCACGATCGTCAACATCTCTACGAGCGAAGCCGCCAACGATCGCATCACCATCAACACCCTCAGCGGCAACGATACCGTACAGGCAACCGGTCTCGCCTCCGGCATCATCGGCCTGACGCTCAACGGCGGCTCAGGCGACGACATTCTGATCGGCAGCGGCGGCGCCGATATCCTGAACGGCGACGACGACAACGATACGCTCATCGGCGGCCCCGGGAGCGACTCCATCTTCGCAGGCCCCGGCGACGACCTTTTCATCTGGAACCCCGGCGACGGCTCCGACCTCGTCGAGGGCGGCGAAGGCGCTGACACCGTCGAAGTCAACGGCGCCAACGGATCGGAAGACTTCACCATCACATCCAACGGCACGCGCGTCCGATTCGACCGGCTCAATCCCGCACCCTTCTTCCTCGACATCGGAACCTGCGAAGAACTGGTATTAAACGCCAACGCCGGAAACGACACCCTCGCCTGCACAGGCAATCTCGCCGCGCTCATCCACATCACCGCCGACGGCGGACCGGGAGACGATACCCTCCTCGGAAGCAACGGCGCCGATGTCCTTATCGGCGGAGACGACAACGACTTCATCGACGGCCAGCAAGGCAACGACCTGATCTTCCTCGGAGCGGGAAACGATACCTTCCAGTGGGACCCCGGCGATGGAAGCGACATCGTCGAGGGTCAGGACGGCCACGACACCGTGCGATTCAACGGCTCCAGCGCCAATGAGATTTACGACTTCCAGACCAACGGCTCGCGACTGCGATTCCTCAGAAACATCGGCAGCATCATCCTGGATGCAAACGGCATCGAACAGTTCGACCTCCAGGCGCTCGGCGGAGCTGACATCGTGAATGCAAACGATCTGGCCGGCACCGACGTGACACTCATCAACATCGATTTCGCAGGAACGCTCGGAGGCCAGAACGGAGATGGGCAGGCGGATAGCGTCACGGTCAACGGCACCGCCGCCCCGGACACGATTCACATCGCCGCCAACGCGGGCGCGGTCGAAGTGACCGGTCTTGCGGCGCTTGTTCGAATCAAGCACTCCGAGGCCGCCAACGACTCGCTGATCGTCAACGGACTGGGCGGCGTCGACACGATCACGGCCGGCCCCGGTGTCGCTGCCTTGATTATGCTGACCATGTTCCCATGAGCGAGATGACCGCGTCGTCAAACAAAGCGAGTCACCCAATGGGAGGAGTTTACGAATAGCGTGCCTGCTTCACTCCGCCGCCATCAACCCGCGAATCTCGGCCATCATCGCCGCCGCCTGCGCATCGCTCGGTGAAACGCCGAGCACCGCGCGGCACTCGGCCAGCGCCTCATCGAGGCGACGCAGCGATATAAAATCTCGCGCCAGCCGAAGTCGCGCCGCCGTGTCTTCCGGTCGAACCCGCACGATGCGCAATTCGAATTCAACCGCATCGCTCGCGCGCCCATCGCGTCGGGCGGCCTCGGCCTGTTGACGGGCGCGCCGCAGCGCATCGTCGATCATCCGAAGGGCATCGTCACGACGTCCCGTGCGATGCAGCAGCCCGGCCAGGTTGATCCGCGCGTCAATCGCGGTTGCGTCCTGCCCGATGACATCGCCGCCGCGCCCGATCGCCCGACGCCACCAAGCCTCCGCTTCTTCCAGCCGGCCGGCGCGGGCCGCGATGTTCCCGAGATTGTACGACGCCGCCGCCTGATCCGGCCGCAGCTCGAGCGCCCGCTCATAGGCGCGGCCGGCGTCGAGGTCGTCACCCGCCGCCGCGAGGATCGTGCCGAGATTGAACGTCAACTGCGCATCTTCACCGTCCAGTTCGACCGACCGGCGCGCATGCGATAGCGCCGAATCCAGCCGGCCCTCATCCATGTCGAGCATCGCAAGCATTCCGTGCGCAGCCGCATAGCCGGGCATCAGCTCGATCGCCCGCAGAGTGTGCCTGCGTGCTGACACCCTGTCGCCTCGCTCTCGATGCGACTTGGCCAGATTAAAATGCGCCCGAGGGTTATTCGGAGCGCGCTCGACCGTGCTCGTCCAGATCGCCACGGCCGAACGGAACTCCCCGTTGCGATGCACCGTCGCCGCCGTCAACGTCGTCGCCGTGACGAGGAGCGCCGCCGCGCCGATCGACCAAGCCCATGTTCGTCCGCGAGGCGTGCGGACAGACCGGCCGAACAGGGCAAATGCCGCGACCACGACCAGCGTCATCACGGCGGCCAGCGGCAGATACATCCGATGCACAAAAGCCGGATCGGCAATCGGCACGATGCTCGATGTCGGCGCGAGAATGATGAACACCCAGACGCCCAAGAACCCCGCACGAGACCGATGCCACAGCCCGGCGGCCGTCAGCGCCAGCAGCACAAGAAGGACCGCCGCAGGCAGAAGCGCATCCACGGCCGACTCCACCACCGGCCACGCATAGTCGAGCACCAACTCGCGCGGAAATAATGCGACGCCCAGATAATGAACGATCACGCCCGGTTGCGTCAGCGCATATTGCAGCGGCGTGGGCATTCCCTGCGCCAAGCCGACGGACTGATCGCGCGGGCCGGACATCATCAGAACCACCAGAATCAGCCACGTCGACGCCAAGCCGATATACAACCCGCGCCGCGCCGTCCAACTCGCGTGAAACGACGTCGCGAGAAAGCAGCGATCATCCATAAGCACGACGATCGGCAACGTGGCCACGTGCTCTTTCGTCGCCATGCCCAGCGCCGAGCAGACGACGGCCGCGACATCCCACGCGCGCCGGCCCGACGCCGCGCCTCGAATCACGCCGTACATCGCACCCAGATAGAACAAGCCCGCGAGCGATTCGGCCCGCTGAACGATGTAGGTCACGCTGTGCGCCTGGATCGGATGAACCAGCCAGAGCAGCGCCGATGCAAACGCGAGCATGTCCGCCGATTCGCGCGCGCGATCGCTCATGCACGGCAGCCGCAGGGTGCGTCGAAGAACGCCGAACAACAGCAGCCCGGCGCTCATGTGAATCAACATGTTCGCGACGTGGTAGCCCCGGACGCCAAGCCCGCCCAGCGCATGGTTCAACGCAAACGAGAGATTCAAAATCGGCCGGCCGGCCACGGTCGTATTGCGCGGCGGCTGAAAGATCGACGAAACATCGGCGAGCGATCGAATCGTCGCGTTCTCGACAATGGCCGGCTCGTCATCAAAGATAAACGGCGCATCCGCCCCGTTGATAAACGCCGCCACGCCCGCGACGGCCAGCCCGAGGCCGAGCATCGCCACGATCGGCACGGCCGGACGATCGAGCGCGTGATCAGACGGCAACGTCATAAGCGGTATCCGAAAATCGACAGCGGCCGTTGAAAACCGACGCCCCAGCCGATCAGATGATTCTGATGTCAGCGCGGCGGATGTACAAGCGAGGGCGATGCAGAAGCGTGGGCGAAGTGGAAGCGAAGGCCGATGTCGAAACCCGCCCCAAACCCGCCCGCCGGGTACTGGTATCGTTTGAAATTTCCTGCCTGATTCGGCCCGTCGCAAAGTTCTTGCACGAACAAGCAGAACAAGAAGACGCGCCGAGGCATTGCCGAGACCGCCCGCGAGAACTTGGAGAAGATCATCGGCGAAAAGCTGAACGGGGAGCCGTTGGACGCACCGGAGCGGACTAAGCAACGCGGATGGGCCGGGGGACTTAAAGGCGGTAAGTCCGGAGCCGATGAACTCACACAGGAACAGCGAGTTACTACTCAAACACCGAATATCTGAACACGAGTTGATTTCCAATAATGGCTTCACCACTCGATTCTGACCCGATGCTTGTCCGAATATTAGGTGCCGGCGCAGTTAGATCGCAAGAAAGGCGGCCCGCGCTCGATGGAATAAGTGGCGATAATCAGGACGCTAGCCGCATCGCCTCGTGTTCAAGTAAGTCGCGAGTGAAATCAAAGACAAGCTGAATTGGCTCCTTAAGATCGGCATTTTCATTGTAGCTATCGACGTCGGTCTTAAGCTGCTTGCAATCGCCAAAAATCTGATTTCTCCTTTGCTGGAACGCGGTGCGCATGTGCTGTGGGCTGGCCGTTCTAATGTCGGCCCACAGCGTCATCTGTCCATTGTCTATTTTGACTCGCGCGGCGTGCTTTGTACGCACCGTGCGGCCCTGCGGATCGGTGTAATACTCCTCCCGCATCGCACTGGCGATGTCGCCAGCACATTTTTCGACAATTGACTCTTGCCCTAATTCCCATTCTTTGTTCTTAATCGCCCAGCGGGCAATCTCTCGTGACGTTGTCGGCCACGGAGCGCCAGACTTCCGGTAACGCTTAACGATTTCCTGCATGGCCTGAGCGTACGTCGCTTTCATGTGTCTAGACATTGACGCCATCTCCTTCAAAAAAGCTCGGCACGATATGGCCCCAGCCATCGGTCAAGACTGAATCAACAACAAAGCTATTAACCGGCACAAGCATCTTTCTAAGGTTGGCGTAAGGCACCTCTTGCCGATGCTGCAACTGTCCAACCGCGATGCCAGGATGAATCCCGTTGAGCTTTGAGAACGCTTCGATTCTCTTAGCGGAATACAATGGCTTAACCCTGTTAATAAAGTCATCAAGCAAATCTCGACGAATCAAGAATTCCGCAGCAAATGCGTTGGCACGCGCCTCTCGCTGAATTACCGTAAATTCAGGGTCGTCCATCCCGTCATCAAGATCGTGATCCCTTTCTAGATAATCTTCGTAAACAATATGCGCAATTTCGTGTCCCAAAGTGTGCCAAAACCAATCAATACGGTCAAAACGAAGCGTAAGCGCGATTACGGGCTCCTCGTTGAATCCAAGAAAGCATGCGCCATCAATTCGCGTTCCCGGTAGGTGCTGTACAACAAGTAATTTTACACCTAGCTCTGCTAATGCTCTTGGCACAAGACGAACGTCTTCAGCATTCTGCGCAAAAGCGCGTAGCTCAGAAACGCGGTTTTTGAAACTCAGAATATCAAAACGAGAAGCATGAACTGCGCGGGACAAGTGGAACGCGCGACACATCCACGCCTTTTGTGAAATAGTGTCTGACTCATAGCTTGTTGATTTTCGCGCAGCCATACCGCATTTCGGCTCTTCGTCGAGCGAAGTAATATTGAAGAACCTCAAAAGCTGTTTTTCAATAACTTCTGCATTCTCCGAATTCGTAATCCAACCACGGCGCACCATTTCTCGAATAGGTGCCTTTTCTCTTAGGCGACCAGAGTGCGCAATGGCATCCGATTCAGATTCTTCGGTCTTAGAGAGTTGGTACGAACTCTCAAGTGCCATCCAGAATTCTGCGGTCGTCCCCAGCGCGGCGGCGATCCGCTTGGCCATATCGTAAGAAAGGGCACGCTTACCAGTGATGATCTCGCTAACCGAACGTGGATCCTTTCTTAGGATGTCCGCGAATTCCCCTTGGGTCCATCCGCGCGCCTCAAGCTCCTCACGCAGAAATTCTCCGGGCGGGAAAACCTCAGCTGGGACGCGATTGCTCATCGAATACTCCCTTTCTTGCTGCTCCTATACTCAGTGGTAATCAGCGATCTCAATGATCTCGACTATGCGCTTGCCGCCTTCCTCCACGATCGCGAGAACTAAACGCCACTTATCGTTTAGCCGCATCGATCGCTGGTTCGCCCTGTCGCCTTTCAGTTTTTCGTAATGCAGGGACTTCATTGCGTAGAAATCCTGTTCGTTCGTTGCCGCTCGAATCACTTGCATCTTCTTCCGATAACTCTTGACCACATCTTGCGCTAGCTTAGCAGAGAAGCTGGCGTCAACCTCAAGACGGTCTAGGTCCTTGTGTCGGAATCGGACTTCCATGACTCTATTGCGATCCTTCAGTTCAAGTATAGCTCACGTTCAACCTAGTGTCAATTTACATATTTACGTTATGTGTAAAACTAGAAATTTCTGAATGAGAATACAAACCCCACAAAGTGACCGGTTCTTCAGCGGGCCAGCCTAGGGTTCACGAAAAATGACCGGAAAATCTTGTTCTCTTCCTAACGGGATGTCAAGAAACTCGAATGTCCCCAACCAAAAAGCCGTCGAACAAGAAACTTAACATATTGTTAATAATCGACTTGTGTGCCTTGCCTGTACGGAGTCAGTCTTGAGTAATCCGTCAAGCATAATTGCATCGTTATGAACCTGCTGAAGAACGCCAAGCAGAAAGCGGCTTTCACACCCCTAGTCGAGAGAAGCTCTCCGGGGCTGTCGTTCAGCCGATTGTTCGGCGCGCTGCGTCGTTCAAGCCGTCTAGTCGATCGGGGCGGGCGCTCATCCGATCGATGGAGCCACTCACGTGCGGTTCGTTTGGGGGCGGCCAAAAGCGAATTGGGAGCGCCCCATTTATGTTCTGCGCCGCCCAGATACGAATTTGGCGCGCTCAATTCATCTCTTGCGCCGCCCAGAACCGAAGTTGCGGCGCTGAACTTTTGTTTTTCGACCCCCAGACCCGAAGTTGCGGCGCTCAATTTTTGTTTTGCGCCGCCCAAAACCGAAGTTGGCGCGCTCAGCGCCGGTTTTGGCCGGCGCTTTCTCGATCGTCGCGTTCGCCCGATCGCGGCGGTCCAACGGGCGATTGAGGCGTCGTAGCTGGCCGTTGAGGCCGGACAACGTGCAGCTTAGGCGTTGTGGCGGATGGTTGGGATGTCGTAACGGGCGGCTTCGGCGTCGTCACGGGCGAATCCAGCGAACGCTCGTCACGGGCGAATCCAGCGAACGCAGATCGGGCTGAAGAAAGCTGTAAGATTAGACGAACCAACGGGTTGCGCAAGCCACGGCGGCTGCGCGAGATTACCGCCACTCGGAGCAAGGGCGGCCTTTATCCTGTCGCCCGTGACGCGACCTCCCTGCAGCGGCGCTCCCGTGAGACTACGATGAGCTTCGTGCGCACGCTTCGTCCGCGAACTTCGTGGCCGTGAGTTTCGTTCGTATGATGCGTTTCATGGCGGCGTTCCAGGCGGCTCCTTCAACTTCATGACTCGATCACCACGCATGTCTACAACTCCTTCAACGACAGCCCCCCCGTCGACGCCGCGCCCGCCTTCCCTGCCGGCGCTGGCGGCCGCCTTTGCCGCCGTTTATGTCATCTGGGGGTCCACCTACTACGGAATTCGCGTGGCGATCGAATCGCTGCCGGGCGCGACGATGGCCGGCGTGCGGTTCACCATCGCCGGCATCGTGCTCTATGCCTATTGCCGTCTGACGGGCGCGGCCCGGCCGACACGGTTGCAATGGCGCAACACGCTGATCGTCGGCGGGCTGCTGCTGTTCGGGGCCAACGGCTGCGTCGTCTGGGCGGAGCATCGCGTGCCAAGCGGCCTGACGGCGCTGCTGGTGTCGGTGCTGCCGGTGTGGATGGTGCTGATCGAATGGCTGCGGCCGGGCGGCGTGCGTCCGAGCCGGGGCATCGTCTTCGGCGTCGTGCTGGGGTTCTTGGGCGTGGCCGTGCTGCTCGGCCCGGAGCAGTTGATCGCCGGAAAGTCGGTCGATGTCTTCGGCGCGGCGGCGCTCCTGCTCGCCGGGTTCCTGTGGGCCTTTGGTTCGATCTATTCCCGGCAGGCCAAAATGCCCGGTTCGCCGTTGCTGTCCACCTCGATGCAGATGCTCTGCGGCGGCGGTTTGCTGCTGGCGTTCGGCGCGGCCGGCGGCGAGTGGAGCCGGTTGGATGAATCGGCAATGACGTTGCGCTCGCTGCTGGCGCTGGGCTATCTGATCGTCTTCGGCTCGTGGATCGGATTCTCGGCGTATGTGTGGCTGCTGCGTGTCAGCACGCCGGCACGCGTGTCGACCTATGCCTATGTCAACCCCATCGTCGCACTGCTCATCGGCTGGGGCCTGGGCAACGAGGCCCTCGACAGCCGCGCCCTGGTCGCGGCCGGCGTCATCATCGCGGCCGTCGCATTCATCACGGCGGCCGGCGCGAGCCGCCCGCGCCCGGCGCCCGTTCGCCCGGCCGAAGCGCCCGCGGCGCTCGAGGTCGTCGCCGAAGAGTCGGCGCGGCCGGTCAGATGAGCGTGCATCGCGGCGTTGCCTGTTTCGACGCCGCGCCGCACACGAAACCCGCATTGCACTGAAAGATGCCATGAGCGTGCTCGACGACATTCGACGGTTGCTCTCGTCCGAGGGCGCGATCTTTCGCGAGGTTCATCACGAACCGACGCGCACGAGCGAGGAATCCGCCCGTGCACGCGGCGAATCGATCGAGATCGGCGGCAAGGCCCTGCTGATGAAATGCGGCGACGACTTTCGCCTTTTCGTGCTCAGCGCTGCATGCAAGCTCGATTCCGCAGCCATTCGCGAGCAATTCGGCGCGAAGAAGTCCCGCTTCGCCACGCCGGACGAACTGATGCAGCTCACCGGCCTCGTGCCCGGCAGCGTGCCGCCGTTCGGCCGGCCGATATTGCCATATGATCTTTTCGTGGACGAGTCGATCACGCGCAACGAGCGAATCGCCTTCAACGCCGGCAGCCTGACGGACTCGATCATTCTGCCGACCGCCGATTATCTTCGCATCGCCCGGCCGGAGGCCGTCTTTCCATTCAGTTTCACGGCGGATGCGACCTGACCACACGGCCTGTTCGATGGCGTGCCCCGCTGATCGGCGCGGCGGCGATCGTGCGTTTGGCCTTTTTCATCGCGCCGGTTACGATCTTATTCGCTCGTCGCGCGACTTCGCCCGACGCCGAATACTGTTGTCGTAGTGGTTTCGATCGCACCGGTACCGCCCAACGTCGACCTGAACAGAATGTCTGAATCGCATCCCGCGCTGAGCCTGCTGGAGTTTTCGAGCATCGCGGTCGGCACGCGCGCGGCCGACGCACTCGCCAAGAAAGCGCCGGTCTCTCTGATTCGAGTCGGCACGTTGCAACCGGGAAAGTTCGCCGTGCTCTTCAGTGGCGACGTGGCGAGCGTGACCGAATCATTCAAAGAAGCGCGTCGCATCGGCGAGTCGGCCCTGCTCGATTTCGTGCTGCTGCCCGAGGTGCATCCCGCCGTGCGCGAGGCCGTGCTCGGACGGCGCGGCGACTGGGGCGATGACGCCGTCGCCGTTTTTGAAACGCCCACGCTCGCCGCCGTCATTCACGCCGCCGACGCCGCGATGAAGAGCGCGAACGTCGCGCTCATCGAGATTCGTCTCGGCGATGGCCTCGGCGGAAAAGGCATCGCGCAATTCTCCGGCCTGCTGGCGGATGTGCAGGCCGCCGTCGAAATCGGCTGTCGCGCCGTGGCGGACCGGCCGCAGCCCGTGTACGTCACGGTCATCCCGCGTTTCGATCCCGATGTACGGGCGAACCTTGAAGAGTCGTCGCGCTTCGGAGAAGGGTGGTAGTTCGCGCATGTTGCTCGGTCGCGTCATCGGCACGCTTGTTCCCTGTGTGGTCTATGAGGGCCTGCGCGGCGTGCCCTTGCTGCTCGTGCAGCCGCTCGACAAGTTTCAGAAAGACGCCGGTTCGCCGATCGTCTGTTGTGATGCGACGCGCATGGCCGGCCCGGGCGAGTTGATCTATTACGAAGGTGGCCGAGAGGCGGCGATGGCGCTCGATCCATGGTTCGTTCCGGTGGATCATTCGATCATTGGCATCGTCGATGGCGTCGATTTGCCGGAGGGCGAGTGATGTTGTTGGGCATCGTGCGCGGTTCGATGTTTGCGACGATCCAGCACGACTTCTATCGGGGTCGCCGAATACTGATCGTCGACCAGACCGCGCCGGATTGGACCCCCAACGGCAAGTACATCGTCGCAGTGGATACCGTCGAGGCCGGCCCGGGCGATCGTGTTCTGATTCTCGATGAGGGAAACGGCGCGCGACAGGTATTAAACGACCCGTCAGGTCCGATTCGGTCGGTGATCGTGGGGATCGTCGATTCGGCGGATCAGACCGCCGATGCGAGCAACTAGTGAACGTAATTTCATGCCATTTATTACGTTAAATCACTCATGGTATCGCCTCAGGTGCGGCGGATTGGGCGGCTGGCCGGGGAAGCAAATGCCGACGTAACTCGCTGACTTCTCCGCAGATACGCTTCTATTTTTTCTGGTTGACAACTCGGAACAAAGCACACAATATTCCGATGTTCTGATAAGGGCGCGAGCGATGTTGACGGCTATCTCGCCGCGCGTCGCTTCAAACATTATTTATGAGTGGAGAACCATCTATGCGAAAGAACTGGATCTTGCTGGCAGCCTTGGCCGCATGGGCCTGTACACCGGCCATCAGCCAGGCGCAGGACAACGGAACGTCCGAACGTGTCATTTCGGAAGAGACGACAACGGAAACGATCGAGACGCGCGACACCGTCACGGTCAAGGGTCTGCGGATCGGCGAGAAGAAGATCGAGCTGACGATTCCCATTTTCGAGTCGGCTGATATCGAAGTCCCGGTCGGCTATCGCGGCGTGGATGACTTCTTCACCGTTCGCGAAGCGAATTCCAACGTACGCCAGGGCCAGTTCCAGCTTGAGACGCGCTTCAACTTCTGGTCCACGCACAAGTCAGGCCGCGGTCACGATGATGATCTGTCGCTGTCGCCGAGCATCAAGTACGGCATCACCGACATGATCAACGTCGAGCTTGAAGTGCTGCCGCTCATGTTCTTCGACGGCCGCGAGATCAACGGCGCGTCCGGCACCCAGAACGGCAACGGCGATCTGAACCTGAAGCTCTACTTCCAGCTCCTTTGCGAGCAAGATTACATTCCGGCCGTCGCGGTCTGGTCCGAGACGCGGCTTCCCACGGGTGATGGCTCTGAGAAGATGGATCAGACGTTCCATCTGAACCTGACCAAGACCGTCCATGAGTGTGTGCGCATTCACATGCAGTCCTACATCCGCTCGGCCAACGGCGCTCGAGGCGACGGCGATCGCGATTGGGACTGGACCCCGGATCGCTGGGGCAGCGGCGAAACGGTCGGTGACCGACGCCATTTCCAGTGGGGCATGGGTCTCGGCATGGATTACACGATCGACGAGAAGAACCTGCTCGTATTCAACTACATGAACCGCAGCAGCAACTATTATGGCAATTCAAACTCCAACACCCTCGGCGCTGGCTGGGTGCATCACATCAACGATTGCCAGCAGTTGATGATCGGTCTCGACTATGACGACAATCACGGCCGCTTCGAAGGCCCCCGCTGGGCCGCCAAGGCGCAGTGGTCGATTTCGTTCTAAGTGACTCAGCCGGCCTGACGTGACGGATCGTCACGACAGCCATGTCGATTGAATCAAAATAAACGCCCTCGTCGGGAGAACTCCCTTCGAGGGCGTTTTTTCGTGCGCGAGACACGCGAGAATTAGGAGAAAGTACGAAGGACGCGACGCTCGGAGTCATCCGCTTTGGACATGGCACTCTTCATCCTGTTGACGCTCTGCACGCTGGCCGGTGTCGCACTGGCGGCATTTCAGTTGCCCGGACTATGGCTGATTTTGGCCTGCGGCGCCGGTTATGACGGCTACTTCGGCTGGACGCGGATCGGCTGGATGTGGTGGGCGGGGATCGTTGTTGCCGCGATTGCCGTCGAGATCGTCGATACACTCGCCGGCGTGCTCGCGGCACGGAAAGCCGGCGCGAGCCGCCGCGCGGCCATTGGCGCGCTCATCGGCGGGTTCATCGGCATGATCGTCCTGTCGGTTCCGATCCCCATTCCCGGCGTCGGCGCGATCGTCGGCGGACTGCTTGGATGTTTCTTCGGGGCATTACTGGCCGAACTGAGCCTCAACAAGCACATGTCGGTGGGTATGAAAGTCGGCGGCTTCGCGGTGCTCGGCAAGATCGTTGGACTGACCATCAAGACCTCCGCGGCCGCCATCATCGCGGGCACGTTGATTTCGCTGGCGGCCTGGTCGACCTTCGGTTCGGATTCCATGCTAAGATGATGTAATGCCGCATGATTCACTTCCCAAGTCGCTTCCTGCATCTCCATCGCAAACACCGCGATACCGATTCACCATGCGTATCTTCGCCGCCGCACTCACGCTGCTGCCCGCCGCGATGCTGACGGCATTGGCCGAGGACCCGACATCGCAACCGGCCAAGGTGCCGGCCAGCCGTCCGACCGATGCGGCCGATGCGGCCGATGCGCCCGCGACGAAGCCCGATTTTGAGCGCCGCGTTCGCACGCTCGTCAAGGCGCTTGGCTCGTCCGTCTATCGAGAACGAGAGCGCGCGCAGCTCGAGCTGTCCCGCATGGGCGAGTCGGCCGTCCCGGTGCTCGTTGATTTCATCGGCGACTCCAATCCCGAGATTGCCAACCGCGCGACGGCGCTGATCAAACGCCCCACCGATCCGGCGCTGCGCGTTGAAACGGCCGCCCGACTCATCGCAACGGCTGATCCCGACCATATCGAGTTGGGTGTCTATATGCTCTTCGAGTCCCCGGTTGATGATTACGATCTGCTTGTCCAGCGCACCCGCGGTCTTACGGGTATTCAGAAGGCGGTATTCGAACCGATCCTGGAGCAGATGGCCCAGTGGCGCGCCATTACGATCAGACATCTTGAACGTCGGAAAGCGCTGCTGATCGAGAACCGCCTCGAAGTGGCTGAGAATGAGCAAAAGGAACATGGCCGATCAATGTATTACCAGGCCGAGGCGGCATACATGTTGGCCGTTGACGCGGCGCTCGATTATGGATCACCGCAGGCCGAGGCGCCCCAAGCCGCGACTCAGCCCGCGCCAACGACGCAGCCGGCGCGCACAGGCAGGTAGAACCCAATATCACGCGGAAACGCAGCCTGGTTGTAGAGGAACCTCGATCATGGCCGAGCAGGTGCGACGGCGGGTATTCTTTTCCGGACGTGTACAGGGCGTCGGTTTTCGCCATACGACGCGTGTCATCGCAGCCCTGCACGCCGTTACCGGCTATGTCCGAAACCTTCCCGACGCTCGAGTGGAAGTTACCGCTGAGGGCGATTCGGCCGAAATCGACCGCTTTCTGGCCGCTGTTAACGACGAAATGCGAGGTTACATACGCGGATCGACCGTCGAAAATGCCGAGGCTTCAGGCGAGTTTTCCGGCTTTGAAATACGATATTAACCTGGGCTTCGACCGAGCCTGTGGTAATGGCCGTCGGCCGTAACGGATTGATCCGCTGATTGGCCGCGTTATAATGTACTGTTATGCTGGTATCACTCCGTTTGCCGGCGTGGTCGGGACGGTCAGACTTAGTTCGTCCCGCGATGGGTTCACTCGCGAAACAACGCTGATTGCCCAGCTTTGCGTGTCGGGGCGCGTGCCGTTCGCATGAACGGACGCGATTCAGACGCCGTGTCCGATCCGAGGGTTGTCTCCTTGATCGGTGCCGGTCCGGCGGGCGGGATTGGCTTGGCGCCTGTTTCGTCCGGCACCACGCAACGCCTGTCGAACCAGTGACTTACGCCCGTCATCCGAAAAACGTGAGCGACGCGGACGGAGCCGTCGCTGTCATTGCGAACAGTCTCGGCTCCATCGTTTGGGGCTTTAGGAACACATACTTGTCATGACTCAGACCGCATCCGATGTATTGACGCGCGTACTCGAACTCGGCGAATCGGGCTTCGGCCATTTGCGAGATCCTTCGACTAACTATTCCGCCGCAGCCAACAGCCCGCAGATCGACCGTCAGTCGGTGCAGAAGTTTCGACTGCGAGGCGGCGAGCCGATTTCCTTTCTTCGCAACCAGGTCCAGAACATCAAAGGGCGGCCGACCGTTGTCCGGCTGGAATCGATCGCGGGCATCGCCCCCGGCGCCTATGCCGCCAAGAAGCGTTTCGATGAGCTTGAAGTTGTGCATCCCTCGGAGCAACTGCGCTTCGAGACGCCCGGCGGTCCGATGTCGATGCGCATCGTCGATCTGTTCACACCCATCGGCAAAGGCCAGCGCGGTCTGATCGTCGCCCCGCCTCGAACGGGCAAGACGACGCTTCTCAAACAAATGTCCGACGGCATCCGCGCCAACCATCCAGAGACGCTCCTGATGATGCTCCTGGTCGACGAGCGCCCGGAGGAAGTCACCGAGATGCGCCGCGCCATTTGCAACCTCGGCTCCGGCTGGGAAAACGGCTTTCCCGAGGTCGTCTTTTCAAGCAACGATCACGAAGCCAAGAGCCACGGCCGCATCAGCAAGTTCATGATCGAGCGCGCCAAGCGCTATGTTGAACAAGGCCGCGACGTGGTCATTCTGCTCGATTCACTCACGCGCCTCGGCCGGGCCTTCAACGGACTCGTCGGCTCCAGCGGGCGCACCATGACCGGCGGTCTGGACATACGGGCGCTCGAGCAGCCGAAGCAAATGTTCGGCTCCGCCCGCAAGATCGAACACGGCGGCAGTCTTACGATCATCGCCACAGTGCTGGTCGAGACGGGCAGCCGGATGGACGACTTCATCTTTCAGGAATTCAAGGGCACTGGAAACATGGAGCTGGTGCTCTCGCGCGAGCTGGCAAACCTGCGCCTGTGGCCGGCGATGAACCTCGCCGAGTCGGGCACGCGAAAGGAAGAGATGCTCCTGGGCGGGGAGAACTACGAAAAGATGTCGCGCATCCGTCGCCGCATCTTATCGATGCCGCCGCCGAAACAGATGGAAACGATCCTTCAGGAATTCGGCCGCTTCCCCTCGAATGCGGAATTCATGAAGAACCTCGCATAACCCCGATGTTAAAACAAAACTCTGTTCAGCTGGTCGGAATCGGGGCGACAATGCGCTCTCTGGATTGACTAAGACCAAGGTTGAACCGATCTTCGCCATTCTTGACGATCATCGACACGCAGCGTAGCCGTCATCAAAGCCACCGCGCCCTTGTGAAAACAGAATCGCGCGGAGTTTCTTAAGATAATTCAACGATTTTCACAGCCCGCGCTAATTCAAATCCGCCAGCCGTTTACACGTTCTCCCTCGCACGTAACTTTCACGTTGGCGTTGTGAAATCCGAAGCCGGTATGCTTTTCGATTGAAATCCCGTTTTGCGATGATATCTTGAACTCGAATTCAACGCGATCGGTCGCCCGGCGATCCGTCTCGCGAAATCTGTTTGAAGCTGCGACCCGCTCGATTGAAGATGGATCTTCAAAAGAGCGGGTCGCGTCTTTTCCACACGAATTCGACGGCATCCCTTGCGTTTTTCCCATACCGTTCGAGCAACAGCCTCCACATGGCCGATCTATTCTGAAGACAAGCAATACCCGATCCGCCGAGCAACGAGTCACCCCATGGCGAACGACTTTACCGAGACGCCTTCACGACACAGCATCTCCGTCGTCATCCCCACATACAACTCCGCGTCGACGCTGCCAGATGCCATCGACTCGGTTCTCCATCAGACGCTGCCGCCCGATGAGGTCATCGTCGTCGATGACGGCAGCACCGATGAAACCGAGCGCGTCTGCCGTCGATACGCCGGCGACGTGATTTATATCAAAAAGGAAAACGCGGGCGCTTCCGCCGCAAGAAACACCGGCGCACGCGCCGCCCGCGGAAGATGGCTCGCCTTTCTCGATGCCGACGATCAGTGGGACGCGCAAAAGCTTGAGATTCAGATCAGCGCGATGCGGCAGCATCCGCAGGCCGCCTTTGCCACGACCGCGGCACTCGTATGGTCGCCCGCCGATCGGGCATGCTTCAAGCTTGAATGGACCGGCAGCCTCGATCCGCGCGTGCTGAGGCGCGAGCTGCTGGTGCGAAACATTTTCACGGGGCTTTGCTCGTCGATCGTGGTCGATCGAAATGCGTTCATGTCAATCGGCGGCTTTGCCGAAGGCAAACTGTCGGAGGATCGGCGCATCGCGATCGAACTGCTCGCAAGGCATCGAGGGCTGATTCTGCCGCACGCGCTGATCCGTCAGCAGCCCGGACCGGCCAGTTTTGGCGATCCCGAAAAGATGCGCCGTGCCATGCTCGAACTCATTAACGACTATCTTCCGCTCTATGCGGAGTTGGACCCGCGCGGACGTCTTTTCCGCAGGGCCAGGGCGCGCGTCCATGAGCGCGCGGGCATGCACTATCTTGAAAAGGGCGATTTGCGCCGGGCGGCAAACGATCTCGCGCGGGCCGCTGTCATCTGGCCGTTCATGGCCAATCCGTGGCGATTCTTTGCGAATGCCTGCCTTGGCCGACTGCGGAGGCACGCGAAGAAGGCAAGAGCGGTCGCCGCGCCGACAAAACTTGCACCCAGCGCGGCCTGACAACGCGCTTACTTCTTTTTGCGCTTTACGGCCTTCTTCTTTCCCGCGGGCTTGCGAGCGGACTTCTTCGCAGCGGATTTCTTTTTCATGGCCTTGGCCGGTTTCGTCTTTCGGGCGGGCGACTTCTTCTTGGCTTTCTTCGATTTCTTAGCGGCGGCCTTCTTCTTTGACGGCTTCTTCGGAGCCTTCTTGCTCTTCTTCGCGGCGGACGGCGCCTTCCGGGCCGGCTTCTTAGCGGCCCGCTTTGCGGGCTTTTTCGATGGCAACGAGGCCGGGTTCGGCGGGGCGGCGGCGGCTTGCGCTCTCTTTTCCTCCATCTGCGCACGATACGATGCGGTCTTGAGAATATACGCCTCGGCATCCGGCGTCTGGCAATCCGTATCACCGTGGTCGACTTCGACCTTACCGACGCGACGGGCCGTCGCAATCGCGGCCTCCTGCATCGCCGGATTGCGCAACCCGATGCAGATGATCGCCTGATTCATGGAATACTTCGTACGATTTCCCGCGCTGTGAATGCGCTCCTCGATTATGCGCAGCTTGTCGCGACAGTATTCGTCATCCAGCAGATTCTTCGACGCGCGAACCGCCAGAATGGACCAGCCCAGTTGGCCGTACCAGTCAGTCTCGGAATTGCACCAGTTCTCGATCTGCTCCGTCGACACGGGTGATTCGGCAACGACTTTCACCAGCGCGTCGGCCAGTACGTAATTGTCCAACGCCCCGGCCCACGACTCGATCAGCGCGGCGTCGATCTGCGCCGGATCAGCGATCATCGTCGCCAATACGCGGGCGTCGTGGTTTCCCGTCGCCCACAGTTCATGCGACAGGGCATGATCCGTCCCGATCTGCTTCTTCAGTGCCCCAAGTGTGGCATAGCTGACACCAAACATCGGACCGAGCACGCCATGCCGCGCGTACGTCTTTCGTGTTTGCTCGCTTCCGCCCGCTTCCAGCTCCCCCATCGCGCTCTGAAGATCCATGACTTGTATCTCCGTTTGACGTGGACCGGCGTCTGTACCGGCCGAAGCCGGAAGCATAGCCGAGCACAAGCCGGGAAGTCGACGGGATTCTTGCGAACCGAAATCGCACCCTCCCAAGCGGTCGGGAGCGTTCCGACCTGGCCCGGATTGGCCGTGCCGAGGGGCTGCCAACCATCGGCAAAGACGCTACAGTATGCGGTCAGCCATGAACTTAGAGCATTACAACACCGCCCTGAACCGAGCCGCCCTGATCGGCCGAAACGACCGAGGCCTCATCGAACTGACCGGTGACGACCGGGCCAAGTGGCTCGGAAACCTCGTCACCAATGTCGTCGCCACGCTTCAGCCCGGCGAGGGAAATTACGCTTTCGTCGTCAATGTGAAGGGCCGGACCCAATTTGATTTGAACCTGCTCGTACGACCGGACCGCATCCTGCTCGATATCGACCTCCGATGGGTCGAACCGGCCCTGAAGCTCTTTGACCGCTACATCATTACCGAAGACGTTCGCCTAGCCGACATCTCCGATCAAATTCGCCGAACGGCCGTGATCGGACCAGAGGCTCACGTCCTCTCTGACCGGCTTGCCTTGGGCAATCTGGCCGCGATGCCGTGGCTTCAGAACGTTGAAGGGCGAGTAGGCGACCAGCCGGTTCTGATGTTTCGCCACGACGACAAGGGTCTGCCGGGGGCCGAATTCCTGGCGTTCGGTTCGAAGGCCGCGGCCGCGATCGAAGCTGTTGAGCAGGTTGCTGCGAATCTGGGCTTTCCACAGATCGACGCCGAGACAGCCAACACGTTGCGCATCGAGGCCGGCATTCCCGCAAGCGTTGACGACATCGACGAGGAGGTCATTCCGCCGGAGACCGGGCAAATCGAGCGTGGCATCAGCTATCACAAAGGGTGTTACCTGGGGCAGGAAGTCATCGAGCGCATGCGAGCGCACAAAGTTCTGGCTCGGCGGCTCGTTGGCGTGCGATTTGAGAATGACGCGCCGCTGCCGCGCCTATCGCCGCTGACGGTTGGGGACCATGCGGTCGGCCGGACCCTGTCGGGCTGCATCAGCCCGGCACTGGGCGGCGCGCCGCTCTCACTGGCTTATGTCAAGACGTCCCACGCCGCGCCGGGCACCCCACTCCGCGCGCAAGTCGGCGAGCGCGCGTGTCATGGCGAAATCGTCCCCCTTCCGATTCGCCAAAGCTGACACGCCGACGCTCGCCGATCCCGTGAAGTCAGAGTCACGTCAAGGCGTCAGATAAGCCTCCACAAACAGTTGAACGTCGCGGCCGTCGGTGAGATCATCATCGTTCATGTCGCTCCGCTCAACGTAATCGGGCGTCGCGTCAAGCCCCAGAAGAACAGCCGTGAACAGCGCAACGTCCACGTCATCGACCACACCGTCGGCGTTGATGTCACCGGAGTTGACGACGGGCGTCAGCTCGATCGACTGCGCGATCATCAACTCAGGCGGACACTTGTTGTTGCTTTCCCAAAGATCGTAGAGTTCCTGCCCCTTGGTGTTCGTCGTGTTGGCGTCGCGGAGAAACGTCACGAACTCCTTGCTGGTGCTTTGATAGTAGAGTCTTACTTCGACGCGCGTCGCGCCGTGGGGCACGTCGTAAACGGTATCGTCCCAATATTGTCCGTCGACATACGTCGCGCCGACCGGCTTGCCGCCGAAAAGATCAAATTCAGCGTTCGAGAAACCGCGCGGCGGGATGCGGTTGTCCTTGTATATCTTATTGTTCAGCACGAAATGGAACGACGGGCCGGGCTCCACCCCCAAAAGCCCGGCGGTGAGTTCATCCAGTCCCGGCTCGGTCTCATAGATTTTGGCCTCTGCGTCATGCGAGAGATGCGCCGTCTCCGGATCGTACGCGCCGGATTCCTTAAGCAGCACATCCCCGGCATCGAAAAACCTGACGTTGACCCACATGCGGCGGCCTTCGGGATAGCCCGTCGGCAGCTTGTGGCCGGTCTCGTTGGTGATCGTCACTATCAGTTGGTCGTCGTCCTGTTCGAGTGCCATCGTAGCGGCATTCTGCAGCATGTATCGTGCCCGTAAGACGCCGGCCTGAATCGCCGCTTCGTTCACCTGCCCGGGAAACATCTGTGGAAGCAGGCTTAGCAGCCATGTGCTTCCGCCGGTCATATCGTGCAGCGGCAGATCGTCGCGCGTCGGCGCCTCCGGCAGATTGCAGCCCTTGCCGGTCACGGCGCGCATGTGGCAATCCTGGCAGGAGGCGACATACTCGCGATTGCCGCCGAATTGCGGGGCGTAAACGCCCTGCTCCGAGTTGTACGCGCTGTGGAACCACTCGCTGTACGTGCGCTCGATGGGCAGGAGTACATAAGGCGACATGCTCGTCGGCGGCGTGTTAAAGGCATTCGGCACATAATTTCCATTTTCGTCGCGCTCGAACGCCGGATTGCTCACATCGTGGCACGTACCGCAGTGCGCCGCCTCGCGATGGAAGGGAGATTGCAGCACGCCGTGCGGACTGGCCGTATCGCTGAACGGTCCGCGCTTGCGATCTAGATTCGGATCAACCACGAACATGCCGTTGCCGAAATCGCTGGGCGGATTGCTCAACGCCGCGAGGATGGCCGTGTCTTCTGGAGGATTCATCGGGTTTGCAATCGGATCGACCATGCGATGACACAGGTCGCAGCTCACGCCGTGCATGTCACCGGGCAACGCCGCGAGTCCCGATGTCGGCACCGATCGGCCCTGCAGCCAGGCGTTCGGGATATGGCAGCGCAGGCACACGTCGCCGGAGTCCGGCGCATCCTGATTCGCGACGGCCATGCATGCCTCGAAGAGCAGATCGCGCGAGGCGTGCGCCATCATGCTGCCTTGCCAGTTGAACGAAGGCTCGACGGCCGGGTTGTATCCGCCATGACAAGCCGAACAGTCGTTCGGACTGGCAAGCGGCGTCGTTTCGAAGGGCTGCGTTCCGGGCATGTCGAAATCGCGCAGCGTCGTGGGCGCGATTCCGCCCGGAGGAGCCTGAATGGAGAACGCCGCATTGCTGGCATCCTGTCCGACGTTGGAGGCGTTGTCGGTCGCCTCGACGCGAATCCGCGCGAGTGCCGCGGGCCGGTTCGGCACAAACACGGCCTGCGATCCGCCGTTGCCCGTTTGAGAAATTCCGATCATCAGCGGGGTGTACGTCGCACCGTCATCGAGCGAAAGCAGGATGTCGATCCGGGCGATGCCGCCGGCATCGGTGGCCGTCCATTGCACGTTGACGGGCGCGTTGCCCAGCAGAACTTCACCGCCGTTGGGATAAATGACCGTCACCTCGGGCGGCGTGGTGTCGGAACCGGTCATGGGGACGAGATAGTTTTGAAGGTCGGAGATCAGCACATTCGTTACGTTGGAAACATTGGAGGCCGTCAGCCCGGGGAAAGTTGGCGTGTTTGCGAAGTTCGTCGTATCGGTGACTTCAACGAGCGTCGTGTATCCGTCGCCGTCGTTGTCCTCATTCTGAATGGATTGGACGGCTGCCTGTCTTCCGGCGTTGTTGTTTGGATAGCTGCCGATGACTTGTGCGAGGCGGTTTCCATAGGGGTTTCGAGTTCCGCCGCCGTTGAAGCTGTAATGGCACACGCCGCAGTGGTCGGAGTTGCTGGGGAGGATTCTTAGCTGGCTATTGACGGCGTTTGGATAAACGACAAAGAACGCGTCTCGAATGTTGGGGCGAGCGCGTGCCGTGTCGGGCATGAGAAGTGGAACGCCGAACGTGGCAACGATGACGGCGGAAAGAAGTAAATGACGTCTGTTGTTGTGCAGTTGCATGTTGGCTGCCTCCATCGGTCCCGGAAAGCACGCCGCAACCCCCCGCAACCCCACGGCGTCAGGCGGGACGAAGAAACGAGAAATGCGCTTATTCGAACGAACTGTCAGACTTGGTTTCGTGCGGCAAGAATCATGCCACCGCGCCGCCATCCGTCATAGCAAGCATCAGCAATGACATCATGGGATGCCACCCGACGTTTCTGAAAAGCGATGCGTTTCGAGATTCGGGGCTGAGGACACGAAATGTCGGCGATTCGATGAACCGCAAGCGCCGGTCGCGTATATTTCCCCGCCATATGTGTGAAAAACGTCAGCCCGAGATCATCGAATCACGTGGCAACCCGTCGGCCCTGGATCGTCCGGCGAATTCCATTCACGCCTGTTCCCGCCGTGCGAAACGGACGGCCTGCCGCACCCAGTCAAGGCAGGGCGTCGGCGCCAGACCGTAATCGAGAAAAATGACCGCGCCGCAGCCCGCGCGCGTCGCCTCAGGGACCCGCGACACCAGCGCCTGAGCGTCGGCCGTACGCGGCGGGTGACACACCAGCGGCAATGCGACCGCGCCAGGCCCGCCGGCAAGATCCAAGATATGACCGTGACGCGTAGATAAATCGGCAATCTGAGCGTCCTCTACAGGCAACACAAATCCGTCGCAGAATTCGCGTACATCGCCGACTTTCAACCCGCTCTGTGCCGCGTCGCGCGCAGTGTGCAGGTGCAGGGGCTTAGACGAGCGCCGACGCACGTTTTTCAAGAGTGACGTGATGGCCTCGATCCGCGTCTGCGAATAGCCATTCAACACCGCGCTGGCATCAATCCATCGCGCGAAGTCTGATCGGCCAGTCGCCTCCAGCTCGAAGGCCGACGCCAAATGCGCGGCGAGTGTCGAACGCACGGCATCCACGTCGATGCCCATATCCAATGCACGCTGGCGGCACGACGCGCAGTAGCACCATCCAAGCATGGAAAGCGTGAGTTCATCGAGCGGCACGCCGGCACGAAGGTTCGCAGCGGCATACAAGCCCGCGCCGTAATCCGCGTCGACCAATTCGATGTCCGCAAGGGCGTACTTCGTCGATAGGTTCTCCAGAATCGCGCCGAGATACTCACGGACATCAGGCTGGCTCGGGCAAATTCGCGAGTCATGCGCGCGGCCGAACACATCGACGCAGGCGATCGTCGAATGCCGCTCAACAAGCGTGGCGTTGTCAAACGCATCGACACGCGCCCGGACGACCAGCCCGCGCGCCGCCGCGGCGTCGCAGATGCGGGCCAGTTCGTCTCGCGATTTGATGGATCGGGCCGTGTTGGGCCGCAGCCGCGTGCCGGAGTAGTGCTTCGGATCGGGCTGAAACCACGCTGCCGCCTCGTAGAGTGCGATCTTCGGCGCATCCGTCACGCGCGGGCGCAGGGCCAGCCGTGCCGATGCGACGGCATCGACAACGATGCCATCGACGCCGATCTCGCCGCGCAGCCGATCCAGTACCGCGTCTATGCCTTCGTCGATGAGATCGGCGGGGTGGACATGGAACAGATAACATGTCACTGCAAGTCCCGCGTATCGATGTCGAGTGGCGCGTGCATGCGCTCGGTTGCGCCGGAGCTCGTCAGCACCTTATAGAAGCAGAAGGAGATCAGGCTGACGACAGCCGTAATTGAACACACCATGAAAATCCAGCCGCCGATCGTCATCACGAAGCCTCCGCGATCGAATCGCTAAAAGGAATGTCATCCGGATCGCGCTCGCCGGCCTTCTCGGCCTGCCAGCGCTTGCCGGCGATGCTGATGAGGACCAGCAGGAACACGAGCACGCACAAGATGAGACAGACCGCAAGAAAAGGCACATCGTTCTCGCGCAGTTCCTTGATCTTCTTGGGCAAATCCTGATAGCACCAGGAGCCGAGAACAAACAGCAGATACGTCGGCGCGACATACTTGATGATGAACTTGAACATCCTCGGCAGTCTCATTTCCGCGCCTTCGTTCGCGAACTTGATGCCCTTTTCGGCGCCAAAGACCCAGCCGAACAGGATCACCTGCACAAACGCCAGCAGCACGATCGCCACGGTACCCACCCAATCGTCGAGCGTGTTCTGAGCGGCGTTGTCCTTGCTGAAGTATACGACGAACAGCGATCCCATGGCCGTAATGAGGCCGAGCATCGCAACCGACGCCTTGCGCTTGATGCCAAGTCCTTCCTCAAGAAAGGCGATCGCCGGCTGAAGCATTGAAAGCGAACTGGTGATCGCCGCCAGAAAGAGCATGAAGAACCAGAGGAAGCCAAAGATGTTTCCGCCGGGCATGTGAAGGAAGACGATCGGGAGCGTCTTGAAGCCCAGGTCGAACACAGAGCCGGTCGTGCCGGCCACGCCGAGGAAAACGAACGCAGCGGGGATCGTGATCAACCCACCAAGACAGACCTCGAAAAACTCGTTGGTTGACGAGGCCGTGAGACCCGAAAGCACGACATCATCTTTCCGGCGAAGATAGCTGGCATAATTAACGATAACGCCGAAGCCGACGGAGAGACTGAAGAAAATCTGCCCGGCCGCGGCGAGCCAGGTCTGCGGGATGAACAAAGCGGAATACCACGGCTCATCCGGAGCAGCCGCCTTGGGATTCCACATGAAGCCGAGGCCGTCCTGCACGCCGTCGAGCGTCAGCACGCGAATCAGCACGATGAAGGCGCACGTGGCCATCAGCGGCATGGCGATGGTGCAGAACTTCTCAATTCCTTTTGAAATGCCGCGATAGATCAGCAGGAAGTTCAGAGCGAAGACGGTGATCCACGCGATAACGCTGATGTGCAGCTTGCCATCGAGCATCAGCCCGTCCGAGCCCGCGCCGGTGAAGTTGTTGAAGAACTCGATGCTCTTTTCCTTGTACAGCGCGGGATCGTCGCCGAGATTGATCGAACCGGTGAGATAGCTGAAGGCGTAGCCCATGCACCACGATTCGATCAAGACGTAGTACATGTAGATGATGATGGGGATGAGAAGACCGAGCACACCGAGAAAACGCCAGGCTTTGTGTCGACCGAGCACCGCGAAAATCGCCGGACAGGAGTTAAACCCATAGCGGCCGCCGTACTTTCCCATCGTCCATTCGGCCCAGCAGATGGGAATGCCAAGAAAGATCAGCGCGCAGAAATAGGGAATCATGAACGTGCCGCCGCCATTGGAGGCGGCTTGGCCGGGAAATCGCAGAAAGTTCCCAAGCCCGACCGCCGAACCGGCGACGGCCAGAATGACTCCCAGTCTTGAACCCCATTGCTCTTTGGCCACGGAGGTCTCCTTCGTCGGCGAGACGTTTCAACCCGATTCTGGCACAGAATGGGGCGTCAACATAGCGAACGTGCCCATGAATTGCAAGAATGCTCCGGCCGGCCGGTTCAGGGATTCATCGTTGCTTGATTCGCACTCGCCCGCGTCGTGCATCGGACACATGGCGCAATGCTGATCGGGCATGTGGCACGCTGCCGATCGATGTGATTAGTATTTGTCCGCCGCGCCGGCCGCAGGGGCCGAATTCGCCGCCTTGGTCGGCGGCGCGTCGCCGGAGACCGTCAGCCCGCGCGAGGCCTGCACGATCGCGACACCGGCGCTCGCGCCGATGCGCGTCGCGCCGGCTTCGACCATCGCCTTGAGATCGTCGTAATTACGAATGCCGCCGGCCGCCTTGACGCCCATGCGCGCCTCACGAACAACTTCGCTCATCAGCGCCACGTCGCGGGCCGTCGCGCCGCCCGTTGAGAAGCCCGTGCTCGTCTTGACGAAGTCAGCGTTGGCCCGCCGCGCGGCGCGGCAGGCGCGGACTTTTTCGTCATCGGTCAGCAAGGCACATTCGATGATGACCTTGCAGATGGCACGGCCGTCGACACAGGCGTCGGTGACGGCCTTGATGTCGCGATAGACCAGATCGTCGTCGCCGCTCTTGAGCGCGCCGATGTTGATGACCATGTCGATTTCGCGCGCTCCGTCGCGAATCGCGCGGCGCGTTTCGAGCGCTTTGATGTCGGGCAGGTGCGTGCCGAGCGGAAAGCCGACAACGGTGCAGACTTTCACATTCGTTCCGCGCAACAGCCGCGCGCACAGGCCGACATACGTCGGATTGACGCAGACCGATGCGAAGCCGAACTCCGCCGCTTCCTTGCAGAGCTGCTCGATCTGGGCGGTCGTCGCTTCCGGCTTGAGCAGCGTGTGGTCGATGAAGCGCGCAACGTCCTTCTCGATCCGCCCGCCGCCCAGACCGTGGCCGATGCGCGATGCGCCATGGGCGATGAGTTCGCGCACGGCGGCCGGGTCTTTTTCGGCGCAATGTTCGCGGCAGTCCGGCCCGCAGGTGCGGCATTGGCATGCCGAACGAATCGCACCGCCCATCATCTGCACGATGCGCTCGGCGATCCGATCGTAGTCAGCGCCCGAAAGTTCGGGCACAAGCGAGTCATCGGAAGGATTGCTCATGTTCTTCTCCACGGCAGGAGCGGTCGGCGCGGGGGGCGGATGTGCCGCTGTCTCAACATTCGCCGTTGCTTGCGAGACCACCGCGCGCCGCGGTCCGCCGCCGGTCGCGGCGCGCTGCTCGACCTCGCCGATCATCGCCACGCGCTTGAGATGGCGATCAACCGTGCAGTCGCGACTCAGCCACAGCTCCACGATCTGTTCGGCCAGTCCCGCGCCGATCAGCCCCGCGCCGAGCGTTAGCACGTTGGCGTCGTTGTGTTCGCGGCTGTTCGAGGCCGATGAAAGATCATAACACATCGCCGCGCGCACGCCGTGAAACTTGTTGGCGACCATGCATGAGCCGATGCCGGCGCCGTCGATCATGATGCCGCGCCACGCCGAACCGTCCGATATTCGCCGAGCCACTTCCGCTGCAATCGCCGGATAGTCGCACGTCGAGCCGTCGTACGTGCCGCAATCATCTATCAGCCAGCCGCGCTCAGACAGCAGCTTCTTCAGCCGCTCCTTGAGGGCGAAGCCGCCGTGATCGGCGCCGATGGCGATGCGTCTTGGTTCCGAAGTGTTCGACACGTTGATGCGCTCGCGGAATCTTCCGCGTGAAAAGCCTCTTGATGAATCTCTCGCGCACGCGGCATTCGCGCGCTTACCCCAACGACGCCGGATAGGTCGTCTTTCGCGTGCGGATGTTCGGATCGGCGAGCAGTTTCCTGAGTGCTGCTTCCAGTTCCTCGATCGAGCGACAATCGATGATCGGATCGCTCCGCCGATGGTCGATGGTATGCCCCGCAAGCTTCAGCGCCCAGCCGCCCGATTGCGACAGGGCGACAATCGGACGATCGTACATCCAGGCAAAAGAAATTTCGCTCAGCGTGCCGG
The DNA here is from genome assembly GCA_964599535.1 of uncultured Planctomycetaceae bacterium. Classification (GTDB taxonomy): domain Bacteria; phylum Planctomycetota; class Phycisphaerae; order UBA1845; family UTPLA1; genus JADJRI01. The sequence goes on along the minus strand of CAZRFP010000013.1, from coordinate 4,883 downwards.
ACGCGCCACCGATGACGACGATAATGTCGCCGGAAATGGCCGTAATCACGTTTCGCGCCCAGCCCAGCCCCGTCGGAATCACATAATGCACATAGGGGTTCGCTTCGTTCATGTCGGTGCCGGGCGTGACGGCCAGCACGAGTCCGCCGCCCTCCGCACAGCCGCGCGAGGCCGCCTCCATGATTCCGCCGCGCCCGCCGGTGACTAGCGCCGCGCCAAGCCGCGCGACGACCGCGCCGGCCTGCTCGGCAAGCCGAAGCATGTCCTCATGGGCTTCGCTCGATCCCATGATGGCGACTTGAAGTCTTCGAAGGTTGCTCTCGTTCATGGCCTCCTGCTTTCGCTCAAATCATCCGTCGACGGCGCTTCGCAGCCGATCAATTCGCCGCGTGATACGGTTAAAGATCAACATCGCCGTCAGCGCGGCGACGCCGACGCCCGCGAAAACGTACCAGATATAGTGGGCGCTTGCATAGGCCTCCGGCATGGAGCTGCCGGTCTCGATCGCCGCGCGCCATTGGGCATGGGCCGCGGGGTTCGCCTTTTCCAGCGCGGCCGGATCGGGGCAGAAGGCGTCGAGCAGATAGCCGGATAGAATGAAGCCGACCAACCATGAGATCGCGACGGGCAGATTCTGAAAGCCCATGTAAAGTCCTTCTTCGCCGCGCGGCGCCTGGCGCGAGGCGTATTCCATGAACTTCGGCGAAAGGAAACATTCGGCCAACCCCTGCATCGCGATACCGATGATGACCATCAGCGTCAGCGGATGCAACGAAAACAGCCCGAGGATGGAGATGCTGCCGCCCACGCGGCTTTGAAGCAGCGGCGTCACGGCGACGGCCAGCGCTGAAAGTGGAATGATCGACAGCGCGACGCCGATCGAACTCTCCGGGCGCCACATCCGCACAAACTGCGTGATCGGCACGACGAGTAGAACAACGACGAAGGGATTGACGTTGGCCAGCCACTCCGGCTTTGCACTTTCACCCAACAGGCGGATCATGTATTTGGGCATCGAGGCGTACAACTGGCCCTGAATCATCCAGAAGCCGGCAACGATGAAGATCAGTGCAAGGAATCGCCCATTGGTCAGCACCCGCAGAAAGCCCTGCACGAGTTCTCCAAAGGACTTGCCCGTTCCCGCGACGTCCGGACTGCGATAAGCTGCGGCGACCAGCAAAAACGCGGCGAATGCCATCGCCGCGGCATAGTAGTTGATATAGACCAGGCCGAGTTCCAGCTTTCCGACGATAGGCAGATCAACGCCCGTCCGCAGCGGCGCGGCGATCGTTTTTCCCGCGAAGGCGCCGATGTTGACCATGAAGTAGAAGATCGAGAACGCCCTGGCCCGGTTGACCTCGTCGGAACATTTGGCGGCTGTTCCGAGGATGACAGGCTTCACGATCGCGCCGCCGAAGGCAATCAGCCCCAGCGCCGCGATGGCTGACCACTTGTATTGAAACGCGCCCAGGAATGCGTAGCCGGCGGCCAGGGCGGCGAAGGCAGCCATCAGCGCGGCGCGAAAGCCGATCTTGTCGGCGAGCGTTCCGAGAAACGGCGGCAAGAGATAGAGCATAAACGAGAACACGGCCACGACCCAACCGGTGCTGACGTCGTTGAATTTGACTTCATTCGTCAGATACAGCGACAACGCGATGAACATGCCGTAGAACGCGGCGCGCTCGAACAGCTCCGCAATGTTGGCCACCCAGAAACAGGCTGGAAAGCGCCATCCGAGCTTCTGAAGCGGTGTCGCGCCGAGCGGCGGTGCCGAATCGGGTTTGTTCACGAACTTCATCTCCAAAAAAGAGGCCGCACCGCGCCCCTAAAAAGGCCGATAGGCGTAGGGGTATCGGTAGACCTCGCCCTCGTTGGTTCGCAGCGTCGCAACGATGCAGAAATAGAGATTGCCCAGGATCATCAGCGCGATCGTGATTCCCGACACCGGCCCGACGCCGGGGATCGGCAGGATGTTCAGCGACGCGAAGAAGATCGCCAAAGCTACAAAGGTAAATTGAAAATTCAGCGCCTCGCGGGCGCTGGCCCCGACGAACTCCCCCAGCTCCTTTCGCTTGATCTGCCAGATCAGCAGCGGACCGATGATGTTGCCGAAAGGCGGCATCAGAAAGGCCAGTCCCGTCAGGTGCGCGAGCATCGCCCAGTTTCTCTGCTGCTGCGTCGGAACGAAGGGCGGCGTTTCCATGCAAGTAGTCTAATGAACCGCCGGGGTCGATGCGAGCGCCGCTCATGGCCGCGGCTTTCGACACGGCGCGTGCGATGGCGTTATGATTCTCGCGCCACGCGAGAGAATGATGCGCCATGACCGATTCGCTCCGATTCAAACTTGTCGACGCCTTTACGCAGACTGCCTACGCCGGAAACGTGGCGGGCGTTGTCTTCGACGCCGACGCGCTCACGGAGCGCCAAATGCAGCTCATCGCCACGGAGTTCAACGCCAGCGAAACAGCGTTCGTGCTGAACCCGACGACGCAAGACGCCGTGCTCCGATTACGGTGGTTTACACCCGGCTGCGAAGTGAACTTCTGCGGACATGCGACGCTCGCCGCGATTCACGGTCTGATCGAGGACGGCCGCTTCGCCGCCGCTTACGACAAACCGGCGACGATCCTGACGATCGAAACGCGCAGCGGCGTTTTGACGATGGGCGTCGAGAAGCCGATTGATCCCGCGGGTTCGCCGACGATCTGGCTGGGCATGCCGCACAGTGAGCCGAAAAAGACGCCCGTCAATCTGCCGCCCCTGCTTGAACAGATGGGCCTGACCCTGGAGGCGGTTGACTCGCGCTTTACGCCGATCCGATCGCAGGACGACGATATCCTGTTCGCCGTCAATTCCCTTCAGGTGTTGAATGAAATGCGCCCGTCGATGGGCGGACTCGTCGAATATGGCACGCGCGCCGGTGGCGTGCGCGGCATCTTTGTGACGACACTGAACACGCTGTCGGCCGCGACCGTTACTCAGTCGCGCTTTTTCGCGCCGGCCGCGGGCGTGGACGAAGACCCGGTCACGGGCAGCGCGCACGGGCCGCTGGCGTGGAATCTCGTAAATTGCGGACTCGTGCCGATCATAAACGGCCGCGCGGACTTCTGGTGCGCACAGGGCAAAGCCGGCGGCCGGGCGGGGCTGGTGCGCGTCGTCGTCGAGGAAGCGCCAGAGGGCAAACGGCACGTTCGCATCGGGGGAAGCTGCATGACAACCGTCCGTGGCACGTTCGATCGTTTGCCGCGCGACGCTGGAACAGGACGGCTCTATAAGGGTTGTTAAGGGCTTTGCCGCGAGGGTCGCGAGTGGAGCAAACGTAACGCGCGCCCTACGGCTCGCATCGAATGTCATGGCGTGTGTGAAATGCTGCGCCAAAAGGAGGCAGGATCATGGCAACGGCGCCCCGGCTCGTGGCGTTCGCCGGCAGTACACGGACGGATTCCTACAACAAGAAGCTCGTAAAGATCGCCGCCGAAGGCGCTCGCGGAGCCGGCGCGGAGGTTGAGTTCATCGACCTGCGCGATCTGGCGTTGCCGCTCTTCGATGAAGACCTCGAAACCCGCGAAGGACCGCCGCCGGGCGCCCAGCGATTCAAAAAGCTGCTGGTCGCCTCGCACGGGGTGCTCATCAGCTCACCCGAATACAACAGCTCTCTCAGCGCCGCGCTGAAGAATGCAATCGACTGGGCCTCGCGCCCATCGCCCGGTGAAAAGCCCCTGGCATCGTTTTCCGGCAAGACGGCGCTGATCATGGCCGCCTCGCCCGGCGCGCTCGGCGGCCTGCGCGGGCTGGTTCACTTGCGGTCCATTCTGGGAAACATCGGGATGATCGTCCTGCCCGAACAGCGTGCCATCAGCAGGGCACACGAGATGTTCGACAACGACGGTCGCTTGAAGGATACTGAAACGCACGCGGCGATCGAAGCCCTCGGCGAGCGGCTCGCGAGGTTCACGGCCAAACTCATTGCGGATTAGCCGGGCGTGCCGCGGGCGGATGTTCCTCAGTAGGATGATGCCGCCGATCAAACCAGAAATTGATCAACAGCACGATCACGCCAAAAACCAGCAACGCATCGGCAATGTTGAAAATCCACGGCCACAGGGAGATACCGCCCATGCGCGCGTCGATGCGAATGAAGTCGCGCACCACCGGCTGCATGCTGAACTGATCATCGGCGCCCCGGCGGATGGCGCGCTCATTGCCGCCATGTGGAAAATCGGCCAGCACGACGTGCGTTTCCGTTTCGCGGAGAAGCCGACCGATGTCGCGGCCGTTCGGCGTATAGGCGACGAAGGCCTCTTGGGTTGCGCGGTCATAGAGATTGCCCAGCGCACCACCCAGCACAAGCCCGAGCGCGATGTGCATCGACCAGCGCCCCGTGCCGGAATTGGCAAACAGATACAACACAAACAGCAGCGCCAGCACCGACGCCCCGACAAAAATCGGCGCAAACCCCGCGCCGATGCCGAACAATGCGCCGGGATTCAGCGAAAGTTGCAGGCTCAGCAGATTGTCCACGATCACGCGCGGCTGATCGTGGCTCAAGGTGCGAAACGCCCAGTCCTTCGTCCATAAGTCAAAGCCCAGACCCACGACCGCAACAAGCCAGAGCCTCAGATGGCTCGGTACGTGCGTCATCGACCACGGCTCCTGATGGATTGCGGCGTCATGCGCGGAGGGCGCGACACTCGGCGTTGGAGGTTGATTCATGCTGGTGTCCGATCGGTCATCACTCTTGTCACAGCAGACCCATTGTAGCGCGAAAGCGCGCGGCCGCGTCCGGTTCATGCCGGAACACCGGCCGGCCGGATTATACAAAACCCCGGCCGTTTGCGACCGGGGTCTTGAATATCAACCGACATCTTGCGGAAGCGAGCGAC
>CAZRFP010000012.1:0-43528 GCA_964599535.1 uncultured Planctomycetaceae bacterium | reverse complement strand
AGGGAGTTTTTTGACATCCCTTCCAGATTTTGTTTTATATCGGTTGGTAAAATCTGTTGCTCTATTTTTTTTCTAAAATCACTATCGGGGCTTGCTATCAATTCGGTTGCGTCAATATATGTTGAAATGCCATATCTTGTCCATTTCCACCCTAATGTTTGGTTGCAAGAATTGTTGGAAACAGAATAAACTTCAATTAATTTGAGGTTGTAAAGATATTCAGTTCCTTCATATGCTTTAAAGAAATCATCTAAGGTAAGTGGGCAAGTATTAGGATATAGATAGCCGTCAAGCCCATATTTTTCAGTCCCATACTCAAGCAAAAAAATCAACCCGTCGGAAGATAAATTTGACAATACACCTTGAATATTGGGTGTTAATGTTGGTTGTGGAGTGTCTGAAGAAATTGACAATGTGCTTTGGGTGGTAGATGTGGAAACTGGTTGAGGTGTATCTGAAACGTTTGAATCTAATGCGTTGACTTTTGCTAGCGTAGCCCCGCCGTATCCAATTACACCACCCAAAAAAGCAAAAGACAAAACCAGTAACCACCGAATTTGAGTTTTTGGACGATGTAAGACATAAGAACTTGGCACATATAAGCCGTTGGACTTCCCCGATTTATCTTTGTTTGACTGAATTAGAGATACAACAATAGGACTCGCCGCGCCAATGAGTGCAGCAAGTGCAGTTACTAATGCGATGATGGTAGAAGAGTCCATGATATCTAATTCATTTTCTACTGATGTTTTGATTGTAAGACAGCCGCCGAACGGTTTGCGTTAGTGGTTTGCGGGCGGGGTAGAAACCGCTCCACCAACGAGATAAATCTCAAGGGTTGATAATGCTTGTGATGCCGCAGACTCCCGCAAATCCACTGCACGCTTTGTTCGGCGGCTAGGTCTTGAAGGCGTAAAATGGGTCAATTAATCTACCTTTCTCAAGTCAAAGAACCTATTTTCTTTCTCGAAAATCAGTTTCCATTTGTTTGTCTTATATACCAAATCAAACGAATTTTTAAAAAACCTTCCCTCTAACATAGTCTCGATGAAGTATTCACCAGATTCAGAAAATTTAATTCCTGCGTTTTGTGGATAAACGTAAACCGTGCCATCAGTTTCGTTGTAAAAAGCAATCTTGACTGTTTCTTTATTCCCGTTTGGAAGTATGTGCAAATCCCTTCCTGTCCAATTATCTAATCGAATTGGTGGTGAAAATGAATGATTAGTTACACCTGTTACATACACAACTCCGTTGAAAGGGTTATCCTTCTCGTTATTTGAGACTTCGGCTCCAACCCAGTTCTTATCACGAACGTCTTTCAATTCCACCAATTCGCCTCTTGCCAATCTTTCTCTACTCTTATAGTACTCCTGTAAATCGTCAAGTTCTTTTTTTCCTTTTTCGATCAACGCTTGATTTTCGCTTATCGCCATTTGTTGTTCTTGGTCTTTTTCAGCGGCAATGTCCCACATTTGAAAGTAGGCAAGGACAGGAATATATAATCGTTCCCCAATAATGATTAAAAGGTCGGTCAGGAAAAGACCGACAAAAAACGAAAACACACTGTTGTTCCCGATCAATCTAAAGTAAGTTGCTCCTCCAGCCAAGCCCAACAAAACAGCCCATAGGGTTAGTTGAAAAAATCTCCTCATTCTCTCGCCTCTGGAATCAAATAACTGCCTAGCGTTGGCGAGAGAGCGAGCGCGAATTTCGCTCTTGAATTGATTTGTAGTCTTTTTATCCATGATGGGGTTTTCTCCACCCCCATTTTACGCCGAGTCTCGTAGTTAGTGTGCATTTTAGCCGCCGAACGGTTGGCGTTAGCGGCGCGGCGATTTACGCCCGCCACTAATGGTATAAGAAGCAGATGATTTGGCTTTGCCTCTTGTAGCAGTAGGCGAAGCCGCGTCCGTTGCACGCCCTAGTTGGGCGGCGTAATAGTTGGCAACAATGTCTTTGGGCGTAATAAGCAAAGTTTTCTTATCATCACCCTCCTGCCAGGTTATTTCGACAAAACCACCATCAATTTTTGCTTTCATTTTATTTATCTCCTTTTTTTAATGTTCCACAAGTAGCCGCCGAACGGTTGGCGTTACTGGCACTTGCCCGTGCCACCACACAAACCACATTGACGAACACCAATATAATCGCAGTAACTTCCAACGCCTTCGCAACGAGGGCAAGTGTCCAGTGCACGCGGTGTTGGGCGGCTACATGATTTGCAGTAATAGTAACCATCAACAACAACCATATCAGGGATGTAGTGTACTTCGTGACATTCGCCGCAGTGACCATATTGATCGTTCAACAATTCTAGCGATTCCATTTTGCCTTCCTTTTGTTTCTCATTGAGCGAGAGCCGCCCAACGGTTTGCGTTAGTTGCGTATGCCCGTACCCTGACAAGCAGGACAATTAACGGGGATATGAGAGTAAGCGGGGTCTTGACGCGTCCCGTTGCACACAGGGCATACGTCAACTGTACGCATTGTTAGCCCGCTTTCAAGTAGCTCGACAAGATAATCAGCCGCCGACTCTACATCGCGAGCATGACCGCGCTGCTCCTCGTTCTCAGCATAATAGGCAACATTGTTTGCAAAACTAGAAACTTCGCTGACAAAATTTTTGAGTGCTTCCAAGATTTCATTATTCATGATTTTTCTCCTTGCGCCCTGAGCGGGCTAACGGTTCGCTTTAGCCGCCGCCGTTTTTAGCGGGCGACTCTTCTGCCTGATTACCACCAAGCAGGGGAAATTCGGCTTGCGTACCTACGCCAAAGGCGGTCGGCTGCAAGCGGTTGTTAGAAGGCGTAAGGAACGACGGCTGAAAGACCGCTGATTTTACGCGCTTCTCGGCTATTGCAAAGTATTCAGCCGATATTTCACAGCCTATAAAATGCCTGCCTGTTTCAACGCAAGCCACGCCAGTTGTGCCGCTTCCCATGAATGGGTCAAAAACTGTATCACCAATTTTTGTGTAATTTTCAATAACCCATTTCATAAGCCCGATTGGCTTTTCTGTTGGATGCTGGCGTTCCCATCCATTTCGCAAACTGCGATATTGCTTTGCGGGTTTATCGAAGTTTGTCCACGCTAATTCAATATCTGACATCGTAGGCATTGAATTTATTTTGCTCCAAGATAACCAGCAACGGGACGGCGGCAAAGTGAAGTAGTTACCGCCCCAGATAACAGAAGGCTTATTGAATGACAAAATGCAATCCATGACTTCCTTTGACGGCAGAACATCCCAAGCAACATCATCATTTTCATAGACATTCTTCGTGAACCAAGTCCCGCCTGTCCACTTATCGCCCAAGCCATACGGCGGGTCTGTGACTATGCAATCAAAACTTTCTGACTGCAAAGAACGCATGAAGGGGAGACAATCGCCGTTGTGCAAAGTGAACATGCTTTAGCCTTCTAACTAGTGCTTGGAGCAATTATTTGATTCAAATAATTCGTCAAGTTTCTCCAAGCCATAGAATATCACCAAATCTCCAAACGCAGACTGCGACATTCCATCGAACTTCCTCTTGGCTTCCAAGAAGCGTGCTTTGGATGCCTTGCGAGTGTGGACAATGATGGTCGCATCGTTTTTCATCTCATCCGGCTTCTTCGGCGCACCCTGCCGTTTGGCGCGGCGCACCAAGTTACTGCCGTGTATCGTGTGGCGGATGAAGGTGGAGGACGCCATTACTTTTCCAGTCTTACCACTCGTTCCCGCGCCTTGAGATAGCCAAGTTCAAACGCGGCAATGAAATCCATCTGCTCTTGTGAAAATTCCGAGCCGTCTTTTCGGAGCGACACCTTGCCGGACGAAAAGAGGTCTGCCATTGTTTCGATTTCAACGCCGAACTTCTGCAAAAACGCGGCGGCAAGGTCGTCACTGAAACTGTCGTTTAATGCTTGAGAGCATGATTTCATGACTCCTCCAACTCCTCAATCCAATGGTCTATCATGTTCAACGCCATCTCGTAACGGGTGACATCGCGTTTGCCTTTCTCCACGTTCTCGCGCAGTTCACGCAAAAAGGCGATGTCGGATGACGTGTCCAAGCGGCGATTAAGCTCGTTTTGCAAAGCGATGGTTGTCTCACCAAGAACATCCTTTGCATACATTTGACATAATTGTCGGATAAGATCGCCATGCGATAATTTGGCAATGTCCATAATGCCTGCTTTCAAAAACGAAGCCCCAAACCGCTGAGTTTGTGACGGCTCAGGCTTCAGTGACGTAATAACCCTGACGGCGATATTCCACCGCCTGTGCTTCTGTCAGCCACATGATTTGGGCTTCTTCCGATTGTCCGTCGTAAACTCTGTATTTTTTCATGGGTTCTCCTTATTGGTCACATCATACACCAGTCCAATACCAAATTCAACCCGAATTTGATTTTACTCATAAAACTCTAATCTTTCTTTTGGCGGTTTTGGTGTATCATCGGGGCATGACAGATTACAGCCCCCCCACCAATAAAGCCGCGCAGGTCATGGAAGCATTTTATGAGCTTCCGGTAGATAACCAGTTTCGCTCCGATGTCCTACAATTAGCGCGGAAACTGACAGAAGAGGCGCAGATAAAATACCAATCGCGGAAACCCATCACCCTGAACGCGGCAGTGGAAACTGTCTTGATGACAATGTTGTGGATGGAGAAAAAATGATGCCCGATACATACAACCCCGAACACGAACTGGAACTCATCGCCGCCATCTACGGCGACGACTGGGAACGAGACGCCGACGACCTGCGGACGCACATCGAAACCGCAGACATGCTCGACTGGCTGGACGGCACAGAACCCAGCCCCGTCATCAGCGGGGGAGAGGTGCTATATCCGAGCTATGCGGGAGGTGAGATGCCGTTCTAGGGTGGCAACCTGCAATTCCGCGTTAAGCGGAATCAACCCGCTCTGAGGGGCGGGAATAACTGAAAAGGATTTGACAAATGTCTGCAATTCACGAAGCAATAAACAAGGTAATGGACGAAGTCGGTTACGTCAAGAAATCCAAAGCCGCAAACCTGAATTACTCATTCGCCGGAGAAGCCGCGCTTATTGCCGCCCTTCGCCCTGCGATGGTGGAAAACGGAATTTTCATGTCCGTTGCAAAAGTCCACCAGATCACCCGCGAGAACTACACCACCAAGAACGGCACTGCGATGGTCAACACGGTCATCCATGCAACCGTGAGGTTCTCCCACACCAGCGGCGACTCGATTGAGGTCGAAGCGGTGGGCGAAGGCTCGGACAGCGGCGATAAGTCCGCTAACAAAGCCATGACTGGCTTGTACAAGTACGCCCTGCGTCAGACCTTCTGCATCGAAACCGGCGACGATCCAGACAAGTACGCCAGCGAAGAACGCAAAACGGAAACTGAGCGTGAAAAACTCGTCCGTTTGTACGGCGAGCGGTTGCTCGAAGCACAGAAACTCAAGATTGACCTGACGGATTTCAACCTCTCCGACAAACTGACCGATGACGAAATCATTGAGTTGGGGAAATTACTCAGCGCGGAAATTAAGAAAGCGAAAGGCGGCAAATAATGTCCTGGTATTCCTACGATAGCACAACGATTGTCGGCAAAGTCGGACGCGACGCGGAAATGAAATACCTCAATAACGGCAATCCCGTTACGTCCTTCTCGGTTGCGGTTGACCGTTCCTACAAACCCAAAGACGGCGAAACAGTGAAGCGCACCATCTGGTATTCCGTTCAGGTGTTTGGAAAACTCGCAGAAGTTTGCAACTCGATCAGCAAAGGCGAGACCGTCATGGTGATTGGAAGTCTCAGCGCAGATTGGGACACTGGATCACCGCGTACTTGGGAAAAGAAAGACGGCGGTGTTGGGACTTCGTTTGAACTGAACGCAAACGAAATCAAGTTCCTGTCACCAAAGAAAGAAAAGAAAGCCGCCGAAGACGACAACCCCTTCTAAGCGCATCCCTGCTACGGCAGATGCAAACTCTCTTCTTCTCCTCCTTTGACAAAGCGGAAAGACGCTTGACACCCCGGACAGACGGGGAACTCTGAAAGGAAAAAACATGAATGCACAACAAGCTCTCGAAAAACTTACAGAACTTTACGCAAAGCGTGACCTCCTCAGCCTTGACAAGAAAGCAGCCGTCCCCGCCGAAGTTCAAGCCGTCCTCGATGAAATCGAAGCCGAGTTTGCGCCCAAACAAGATGTAATCAACAGTGAAATTTCAGAACTGGAAACGCAAGTCAAAGCTTTGGTTCTTGAAACCGGCGAGACAGCAAAAGGCGGAAGTCTGCAAGCCGTTTTCGCAAAAGGGCGTGTGTCATGGGATACCAAAGCCCTCGATGGTTACGCCAAAGCAAACCCTGCAATTGCAGAATACCGCAAGCAGGGTGACCCATCCGTAAGCATCCGTAAGATTTAGTTTCATCCGCGTGACTGACAGACCGGCGGGTTCGAGTCCCGCCCACGCAAATCCGTACCTTACCAACCGAACTCCGTGCATACCGTAACCGTGACGCGATGCACAGGCGACGCACAACCAGCCGGGCAAGGAGGCTGTCAAAAATTGTATGACACAGGCGCGATCCAGCCTGTTTCAGAACCCCCGCCGTGTTTCCTGTCAGCAATGGCAGTGGTAGCTTCGGTGCGAACCTGGCAACCGAGCGGCGGGGAAGCACGCCGAGATGACGCAATTGGTAGCGTACTCGCTTTGTAAGCGAGCGGTTGCGGGTTCGACTCCCGCTCTCGGCTCTTCCCCAATATTGGGGCATTTTTCCCCCGCCCGCGCCCACGACACGGAGCGCCTCGGATACGCAAAGTGATTTCACAGGGCGCGGCGGGAGGATGGAGAAGACACATGAACCGAATCCTGATTCACCACGAAGCCCCTCCGCCCGGAGGCAAATGGACGGGCGTACTGGTCACGCACAAACAGCCGCTTGTCCGCGACCTGCAAGACCAGAACATCCCCGAAGTCTGGATGTGGCACGACGACAAGGGCAAACTGTATGCGGCTTGGAGGATGCGATAGATGAGCGAAAAAACGCGAAAATACGACCCGATGGACGACATTCTTGACCGCCCGATTGCGTTCAATCCGTCCTTCAAAAAGATAACCGGCTCCACCAATGCCGCCCTGCTTCTGTCTCAGGCGTTCTACTGGACGAAGCGCACCAAAGACCCCGAAGGCTGGTTCTTCAAAACCCGCGAGGAGTGGATGGATGAGACGGGGATGACCGAATCAGAACTGGACGGGGCGCGGACAAAATGCAGGGATGCAGGGTTGATGGAGGAGAAATTGAAGGGCGTTCCCGCCACTCTCCACTACCGGGTAAACAAGCAAAAAGTCTATGAATTGCTCGGTGTCCAGATTCCGGGTTTTCCAGAATCTAGTTTCCCCGGAAACAGCCAGATTCCGGAAAATCTAGAATCTGGGATTTCTGGAAACTTTAATAGGAATACAGAGACTACTACAGGGATTACTACATTGTCGGCTGTCGCCGACAGGCTTCCCCTAGATTGGAAAGTTGCTACTGGACAGCCTATCACAGAGGATGATTTGCAGAAGTCCAACTTCGACCTAAAAAAAGCCGTTGATACCGCAAACTCTATTGGAGACGGGCAGGCAGGCGCGGACGGGCTGGCGCTTGCCTTTCAGGAAGCCCGCCGGATAAACCTGAGCGACGACCCGAAGAAGATAAAAGCCCAACGCCGGGCGGCACGGGAAATGCTCGAAATGCACGTCAAGCCGGAGCATGTTACAGCGGCGGTCAGGCAGTTGATTGAGAAGAACATGACTGTCACCGACTTGTTCAGCATCAGCAAGACTGCCATCGCATTGGCAAACCCGTTGAAAACGAATGACCCAACGGCACAGCGGACTTCCATGTTGGAGACGATCACATGAACACATTGGACAAACTGGTATTTACTCCGCTTGAAGCATCCAATGCGGCGGAAGAATATGTCGAATGGCGCAAAAGCAACGAAGGCGGGGGAATGCCGCTCTATATCGGAAATATGGAATACAACCCGCAGAAAAATCAAGGCTTTCTGCCCGTCTTGCCGGGTGAACTGATAAGCGTCATCGGCAGACCCGGAAACGGAAAGACAGGCTTCATGCTTCGCTGGGCGCGAATGCGGGCAAAGTGGTTGAGGGAACAAGGCGAGGCTGGAAACGAGACCGCAAGAAACAGCGTGGTTCTTTACATTTCCCTTGAACAGACCGTCGAAGAACTTCGCCTTTTTCATGTTGCGGCGGAGGACTCAATCAGCGTTTCCAAAGTGGCGAGTGGGAAGATGGACGATGCCGATTGGGACGTAGTGAAAAAGGGACTGCGGAAGTTATATCCAGCCCCTTTGTGGTTCTTGGGTCGCAGTATGAAACGCCGCAAGAACAAGACCCCGCTCACCCCGGAGAACATTGCGGGCGCGTTGGAAACCGTCGAAAGGTGGCAGGACGATAACATCACCCAAAGTATTGACTCAATCTTTATTGACTATCTTCAAAAATTTCGCCCCATCGGTAACAGCAACGGACTAAATGAATTCTTTGGAAGCGTTACGTCCTATATCAAGGACGTGATTGCCATGCAGTTCATGGCGCGGACGGTTTTGGGCGTACAGGCGAAGCGGGAAGTTGACCAGCGTCAAGTCCCCATCCCATTGATGGATGACGGGCAGTGGTCAAGCACGATTGAGCAATTTTCGGACGGTGTAATTTCCGTTGTGCGCCCAAGCCACTACAAGAAGGAAGGGGAAACATTTGGAGACGTGCTGGTGACGGGAAAACATCAAATGCTGGTGTCTGTCCTGAAACGCAAACTTGGTCCCGAAAATTTCAACGGGTGGGTCAAGTTCCAACCGGAATATAACCAACTGGATGAAGCGGAGTTGAAAAGCTACCGCTTGAATGAGGATTGACATGTTCAACGTAAACGCAATACTGGACACCGCCGACCTGCGCGATCTGGTCGAGAAAGCCGGGGGACGCATCGAACGCGGGAGAAGCGTCTGCCCCCTGCACGGCGGACACGACCACACCGCCTTCGCCATTTATCACAACGAAGGGCGCGACATGTGGACGTGTTTTTCCGGGGACTGCGGGACGGGCGATGCGATTGACTTCGTTCAGAAATGGCGCGGACTGGACTTCAAGCAAGCCTGTGAATTTCTCGGCGGCAACGTCCAAGCCGACCCTGTGGAAATGGAACGCCTTGCCCGTGAACGGCTGGCACGCGCCGAAGCGGATTTACGCGAGAAGCAGGAGCGATACGAAGCCGCCCTGCGCGAATTGCAGGTCGCGCAAAAGCATCTCATCTACCACAACACAATGGGAACATGGGCGCGGGATATGTGGCTGGCACGCGGGTTGGACGAGGGAATGCAGGACTTCTTCACCCTCGGCGGCTGTGAGGATTTTACCGTCAACGGCGATTATCACACACCAACCCTGACGATCCCGATACTGGATGAAAATCGGGGACTGCTCAACATCCAGCACCGGCTGGTCAATCCGCCAAACCCAAAGGACAAATACCGCCCGGAGCGGGTAGGGCTTGGCTCTCCACCATTCCTGGCGATTCCAGAGATGGGATTTTACGGAGAACTTATTCTGGTCATGGAAGGCGCGGTCAAGGCAATGGTTACATGGACGAAGATAAGCGGGATAGACATTCAAACCGTTGGCGTTTCAGGACGTTCCAATTTCAAGAAATTGATAGAGCCGTTACAAGGCAAAAACGTGGTGGTCATTCCAGACCCCGGCGCGGAGAAGGATGCTTGGGAGTTTGCCCGAAGCATAAGAGGCAAGTACATTGCGTTTCCCGCAAAGGTGGATGACTTTCTTAACGAAACAAGAACCTCATCCAACGATTTTTATTCCATCATCAAACAGGCGAGACGGGCATGACCGAAGCCGAGCAAATCCTGCACAACGCCCGCAATGCCTGCGAAGCGTCCCTGATAACCGAAGAACAGAAACGGGATGTCTATTACATAGTCGCCAGAGACCTGGCGGAGAAGGAAGTATTCGATGAGCGCACTGCTTGAAAAAATGTTGAAAAAAGAAGACCCAACAGAAATCGAAATTTGCATCCTTTGGGTGGCGGACGATGCTGAAACATGGGAGGCTGGCAACGCTCCATACGAACAAGCCGTAAAAGCCGCAGAAGAACTCGAAGACCTTCGCAGGGAAAACGAAGTCATGTATGCCGCGATATTGGAAGCGGCGGAATTTGGAAGCGGACGTTGCAAGGTTGAATTACAGCGGATTGCCAGAAAGGATGCGGGATTGTCATGAACACAACTGAAACCCTCAAAGACTGGACGATAACCGTCCGCGAAATCCTGTTCGGACGCTGGCAGTACACCGCCACCCGCGCCGGAGAGTTCTACACCGGCTTGGTGGATGCCGTCGGGAAAGACGAAGCCATGTGCAAGGCATTGGAAGAGGTGGAGGAATAATGCCATTTTTCAAAGAACGTTATCCAGAAAACTGGAACGAAATCAGCCTGAGAATTCGCAATCGTTCCAATTGGTCATGTGAATGCAAGGGAGAATGCGGAGCGCACGATGGCGCGTGCCTTGCAATAGGAAATATACCGCACCCCATCACCGGCTCGAAGGTCGTTCTGACAGTCGCGCATCTTGACCACGACCCGATGAATTGTGACGATGAAAACTTGAAGGCGTACTGCCAACGGTGTCATTTGAACTACGACAAAAAACACCACGCCAAAAATGCGGCGCAAACAAGACGGCGAAAGAAAATTGAAGCCGGACAAATGGAGTTACCGGTATGACCCAAACCCCCGCGCCATACCGCACCACCGAGCATGACGACGTAGCCGAAGCCGCCGCGTTATTCGGCGGCGCACAGGCAGACCTGTTTGCCTTTGCAGAAGCGGCAAACGCCATTGTCGGCAAGCGCGACGGCGGAACGCAACGGCTGGCGCAGAAGATAAAGCGCGAAGTGGATACCGTCGAGCGATACGCCGCCGCCGGCGCGTTGTGGCTGGCAATGCTGAAACACTACCCGTCAGATTCCGAAATAATTCGGGACAATCTGGATGTCTCGTTCTGGATGGCAGTCGGAACGCGCTTCAAAGCCGATGTGCGCGACATCATCAGCCGCTACGACGGAAAGCCGCTGTACGAAATCGAACGCCTCGCCGCCGCCGAATTGCTGGAAGCCGTCAACCGAGCAAAGGCATTCCTCACTGTCGCAGTGGAGGAACGCCTGACCGTCGAACGCCTGCGTGCGCTGATACCGACGCGGAAGTCCGGCGAAAGCCCGTTCACCCGCGCCGCGAAGCGCATCGTCAACATCATGGAGCGCGACATCCTGAACGCCCCCGCGCTGAACAGCAACATGAACGAGCAGGAATACTCCGTATTTTTGAAAGTATCCAAATGGCTGGTGAAATTTTTGAAGGAGAAAATGACATGAACCCCATCGAAGAACTTGAGAACGAACTTGCAGAGGAACGCAAGAAAAGAACCGTATTAGTCAGGTTGTTTGGAAAGCCGCAATGGGTTGTTGGAAAGAGAACATTTTATAAAGGCAGAAATGCTCAAAACAATAAAAAACGAACGTGGATTCCGCCCATCCCCATCATCGAGGTAAAAGACTATGAATAAACAACCAGTCAAGGCAGACAAGGACAAGATACAGGAAATCAGAGTGTACCTTCCGAAGTTCGTCGTGGAAGCCTACGGGGACATGGACAGAAAACTCACCGCCGGACGCATGATGAAGAAGGTACTGCTCCGTCATTCCGGCGTGGTCAACTATTTGGAGGATTGATGAAGTCTGTCAGTCTATTTTCAGGCATAGGTGGTTTTGATTTGGGTTTTCAACGTGCAGGGATTGAGTGCGTGGCAGTCTGCGAGATTGATAAAAATGCTCAGTCTGTTCTCCGCCGTCATTTTCCGCACGCCGAATTATTCGACGATGTCCGAAAGGTAGGAAAGGAAACGCATGGAAGAAAATCAATTGACCTTGTTTGCGGCGGATTCCCATGCCAGGACGTTTCCATTGCCGGAAAGCGGGCGGGCTTGGCTGGAGAGCGGAGCGGACTTTGGTTCGAGTTTGCGCGAGTTATTGACGAACTTGAGCCGCAGTGGGTTGTTATCGAGAATGTCCCAGGCTTGCTGTCGTCCAACGGAGGCAGGGATATTCAAATAATAATTGACGCTCTCACTCAAATAGGATATACTGTAGACATTGACATAAAGGACGCTCAGGAATTTGGCGTACCTCAACGAAGAAGGAGAGTATTCCTAACATGCGTGAGACTAGACGATTTACTACAGCGGAGGACGGATTTATCAAAGCAAATATCGGCAGACTTACTGTCACAAATATTGCTAAACGCCTGGGGCGCAACCCAGCAAGTATCATCTCTCGTGCCACTACACTCGGTTTACGAAAAACCAATAGAACGGTGCGTAAGTTTACTGAGCAAGATGACGGGTTTATTAGAGATAACGCGGGAAAGATTAGCCTGCAAGAAATATCAAAACGGCTTGGACGCTCTACTGGATCAGTTTGGGGAAGAGGGCAAAAACTCGGAGTCTGGTTTGATAAAAAGATCCGAAATCCAGAAGGGCGAAAACTCAGGAAAGACGGTTATGTATCCATTCGACTTGAAAGCGGAGAATGGCGACATGAACATATCATCGTGGTTGAGGGAATACTTGGACGCCGTTTGCGAAACGGGGAAGGGGTGCACCACATCAACCTTGAAAAATCAGATAACAGACCATCAAATTTATATCTTTTCCGTAATGGCGTTGCTCATAACAGAGCGCATACTTCTCTCAACCGACTGGTCAGAGAGTTACTGGAGCGCGGCGTCATCGCTTTCAACACTGATACAGGAGAATATGAACTATGCGCGACAAGCAAGTAACAACCTGTTTATCGAATCTGGATTGCGTGACAGTTGGCGGGATTATCTCAGTTCCGCATCAAATATCCAGGACGAACTTGAGCGACGTGTTGGAAACATCAGCGCCGCAGAAGTATTATTTGAGCGCGAAAGCGGCGAAAGGAATATTACACCGAGCCGAGAAGCGGGGAAAGAAGTTGCCTATTCACTTAGAGCAAACCCTTCGCACAGTGGCGACAAGTGGGACGGAGGAATAAATAAAACGTTGGTCCCTGCATTTATGGCTGGTCAAGGCGCAAAGGCTGGTGGTATTGGAGAAAGTGAAACACTGTCACCCACGTTAAAAGGTGCGGCAAGCGGGACAAATCAAGTCCCATCAGTAGCCTTTGGTTGGAATAAATCACCTTCACAAACAATGAAGGTCGCAGAAACAACAGACGCGCTACAAGCAAGTCCAACTTCAAACCCTGCGGTTTTTGTATCAGACTTTGCTCAAATCACAAGCAAAGAGCATGGAAGTAAACCAAGCGTAATTTCACAACCCTTGAATACTCTCGGTCAAATGTCAGTTTGGCACAACCACCAGCAAGATGGGAGTATCCGAATTCAGGAAGATGGAACTGCGCCGACTGTGTCTCGTCAGTGGGGAACTGGCGGCAATAATGTTCCATTCGTGGGTGTGCGTCGTCTCTTGCCGGTCGAGTGCGAAAGGTTGCAAGGCTTTCCAGACGGCTGGACGGATGGACAGAGCGATTCGACACGCTACCGTCAATTGGGGAATGCGGTTGCCGTCCCTGTTATTGAATGGATAGGAAACAGGATAATCTCATGCTGAACACCCTCCCACGCCCCAAACCCAAACCAGCCCCGCGTGTCAAGGGCAGGAAGCGCAAGGCGAAAACCAACCGGCAGAAGATAGTCATCGAAATATCCAACCTCTGCCGCGCAATCACCACATGGCGCGACGGCTGTATCTGCGTCCTGTCCGGCGTGGATGGAGCGCGATGCAACGAAGTGTCCCAGTGGGGGCATGTGGTCGCGCAGGGCGGAAGCGGCTACCTGAAACACAACCTGTCCAACTCATTCCGACAATGCGGAAGCCACAACAAGATACACAACGACAACCCGCTCATCTACACCAACTGGTACAGGCGCACGTTCGGCAACCGCGCCAGTGACATGCTCGAAGAAGCCAGCAAGAAAACCTATCACAAGTTCGCCGTTCCAGAACTGCGCGAGATGCGGGACATGCTGTACGAACTGTACGACAACCGCTTTGCCATGAACGGCGCAACGCTGGAGGAACTGGTCGCCGCCGGATACTACGGCGACATCATCCGCGAGGCGTGGCTGAAGGATGGAAGGATTTGATTCCGCGTTAAGCGGAGAAAGGGAATAAATCATGGATATAGAAATCAAACATCATGTCGTAAAAATATCAGGCGATGGTATTCCGTCGCAAACGTCTAATTCAGTTGAGGCTGTTTTGCTGTATGAAATCCTGCAAATCTTGAAACATCTTTTGACGACGTTAAGCGGAGAAAGGGAATAAATCATGTCTGAGTATGTACGTTACGGTGACGAATGGCGCAGGGAAGTTATGAAACGCTCCAGGCAGGAAATCGTTGAAATGCTGCGCCGCGTGGCATTGGAGCGCGACAGACTGGAAGCATCAAAAGAAGCGGCGTTGACACTGGCTGATGAACTGAAAAGCAAGAACTTCTCCCGTGACCACGCCGACGCCTTCCTGTCCTGCTTCCTCAACGTCGGCACGATAGACCGCTTCCTGACCGCGCTCGAACAGTTGGAGGACAAATGATCCTCGAACACTACGGCGCAGCCAACGGCGGTCTCGCCGCCGCCGTGTCCAGCGCCATCCCCGCCGCCTCGGATGAGGTCTGCGGGTTTGTGGAATGGAAAACGGGACAGACCGGCTGGCTTATCGAGTCCGGCTTCCCGAAGAAGAACGCTGAAAAAGGTTTTGTGTGGGTGCTAACGAAAGGATGAATTATGGACATTAATAAACTGAACGAACAAATTGCCGCTGAAATCGAAACTGAACGTACACAGGCGGAACTGGCGGATTTCAAGCCTCCCTCTGTGTCCCGCGCACAGGTAAGCGGGGCGAAATATGCATGGATGTTCATCGCGTTCTCGATTGACGCCGCTACTGCATACGCTCTGTACATAATCCTTGCGCCATATTGGTACTATGCCGCGTTTTGGGTTGTCGTGGGTGTGGGCGGTCTTGTATTTTCCGAATGGTTATGGGAGCGTGTTGGCAATAACGACAAGCAGTCCAAGATTTCCAGCACATCCAAGAACGTATCGGCGCTATCCATCCTCGTCATGGCTCTTGTGACGGGCGTCGCGCTTGTCGTTGGAATTGAGCGGACGATGTGGATCGAGGCGGTTGCCGTGTTGTCTGTTGTCAGTCTGGCTTTTTTTCACGGTTGGCAGGCGTATCGGTATCACGAAGTTGACGATGACTATATTGCCAACACAATCGAAGCCAAGAAAGAAGCGCAGAACTTGAAAGAAATCCGCGAAATCCATCGTGCGGGTCGCCGGATTGATGCCAAGAAGCGCGTTTACCTGACTGGACAACAGTATCAGAACCAACACGGGGAGGCGTTCGTCAAGGAAACCGGACGGTCATTCGTCCCCAACGGCGCGAAGCCAGAACCCGCAAACCCTACGAAGGGGCAGGAGAAGTAGCCCTGCCCGAACAGCCGACAACACTGGAAACGGTGTTGTCGGACGGCTCAATCCGTCAAGAAATCACGACAACAGTCGAGAAAGAAGAACCCTATGACATCCAAATACAAGGCTCGGACAGGAAATACCCCGCCGTCATCCTCCGCAGGAAACACAGAGGCAAAGGCGCAACCATCCTCACCATCAGCCGCCACGACAACAGTGGCAGAGTCAATCCCGCCTACGACGATTACGCCGCCGACATCAGAAAATACCTTGACAACAGGGCGAAACGTCTCGGAAAAAACCAGAGTGGCGGCAATGATGCTGAAATCCGCGCTCCTGAGGCTAGAGAAAGATGGGTTGATAAAACGATACAGAGTGTTGTCGCCCGACAGGACAACAGTAAGGGAAATTCAGGTAGTGTTTGACAACAGTGTTTGGACGGAAACGCTGGAGTTGAGAGTTGTCGAGAGGACAGAGCCATGACCCGCCTCGCCCTGCTCCCCCTGTTGGCGCTCGCCTGCAGCATGACCGCGCAACTCCCCGCCGCCATCCCCGCCCCGATTCCGAATTACGCGGGAAAGCCCGCCCCCCCGCACATCGTCATGGTCGTCGTCGCGGACTACGCCCTCAATGTCCGCGATAAGCCGATGGGCGCGCCGGAACGCTATGGGTTACGCAATGGCGATGAAGTCACGGCGTATCTCGAATGTACCGGCGATGAACTGCGGGAATGGGTCGCCATCAACCGCGACTGCACGCGCTGGGTCAACGGCAAGTTTTTGGAGGAAAAATGATACCAAGTAATAATGTAGTATTCTGCTTTACGGGATTGCTCATACTGTCGCTTGTTGGGCTGTTCCTGTACGCGCTAATGAAAGCCGCCAGCACGGATGGAGAGTAACCATGACCCTGCCAATGACAGAAGAAAAGCCTCCACCCGTTACAGGCGATCTGAAAGAACTGACGGAAGCAGTCAAGGTTTTGGCATCGGTCATGGAGGATATGAAAACCCTGCTGATGAAGCTGGAAGGCGACACTGAATATATTCGTTTGTTTGTTGAATTTCAGGATGATATTTTACGCCGTATCTCCGGCTTGGCAACCGCCCGCAAGAACGCGCTGAAAGACAAAAAAGAAACCCCGCAGTAAGCGGGGTTTCTTTTTTAGAGCCACATCGTCATCTTGATAGAAGGAAATGTCAGTGCCGATGATTATGTATAGAACCTTTCTACTCTAACTAATCTTAACTGAACATTTGACAACGTAAACCTTTGAGGCGGTAACATCCGTTGCGCCATCGTATCGTTTCATTAAGACCGTATTTTGCGTTGATGTGACGGACGAATTCATCAGATAACTGTCCGACACATTGGTTCCATTTCCAATCGCGGAGTTTTGTGCGGTAAATGGCATCGTGAATTGCTGGTCTCCCGTCCCCCCAGGAGTGGCATTTTGCTGATGCACCTCCAAAATATGCATCTCGTCGTCCACACTGTAGAACGCACCAAAAACTGTCGGAGCGTTGGTGTAATTTGTGCCTGTCCGCGAGTGTGTAGGAGTCCACAATAACCAGCGAGTACGATAGATCGGCTGATGAATCAGGTTACCCGCTGTATAGGTCGGCACGCTCCATGTATATCCAGCCCCCGCTGATAATGTCGCGGCAAACCGCCCAATCACAACATACGGATCGCTTGCCGCCGCATTTGTGATGGTGGATATTTTGCAGTATTTTTCGTTGGTGCTGGTTGTGGAAAAATCCGAATAGACCCGCCCGAATGGAATACGAGTAAATCCAATTACAACCCCATCCGTTGCGTTGTAGCCTAAGACTGGAAACCAGTCAATCTCTTTTGTTGCGAGTTCTGCACTGCCCGCGTTGCACCAATTCGTAGCCGCAGGCGCGGTTACCGACAATGCGGATGTAATCTCCCGCACTGTATCTCCTATCTGCACACGCACCGGCGACGAGGGGGATGGGTCATTGCCGTCCCTGTCTTTGAGTGCCAGTGTTATGTTATTGGACGCAACGGTCACGGAGATGCGATAGGGAGTGATGACGCTCACTGCGTTTTTTAAGGTTGCAACCGTGACCTTTTGTGTCAGCGGCGTCCCACCAGGGTCATCTTCCAGTACCAACAGGTCCGTTAAAGCCGGTGATGTGTTTTCCGTTAATTGAGTAATTTTTGAATCAGCCATTTATTGCTCCTTTAATATCCAGTCGAAATACACGATTGAGCCGCCATCTCCCGGTATGGCACTCCACGAAATGCCCTGTATGTGGTTAAGCTCGCTGTATCCTGACAGCGAATCCGTCACACGCACGAGGTCGCCAATGTCGCATTGCAGGAACATCGCCTCGTTTGCAGGGCTTTTATTCGCCACCACCGAAATGCTGTTTAGAACAATTCTTGGGTCTTTTTCTGCCGCGACAAGGGCATCCGCGACCGTCTGCGCGAAAACAATATCATCGCGCAGACGCATATCAACGTTCTCCCCGAAGTAACCATATTCTCCGACCGATGTCGCGTCCTCCTTGATGTATGATATTGGAGATAGAGATTGCAATGGGGGGGCATAAATATCGAGATTTAGATACCCATCGCTTCCGCTTGACGACGTGGCAGTTATATCTAATCCAACACCCCCCGCGCCGATTGTCAATGATATGTCGTTGCTTATGTCAGTTCCGGTTTTTGCGGCTGCTGTGTAAGCGCTCCAATTAACTCCAGATATTTCGTGTTGTTTTACGGGCGGCGTGAAATTAGCCGTCCATGCCGCGTATCCCTTTATTAATCTAAGTTCGTCAATATATCCGTTGTAATATCCGCCGTTGTAGCGGGCAACCGAAAAGGCATCAGTGGAAGGGTAAACAGTCGCAGATGATGTCCATGTATCCTGCTGTGTGCCGTTCTTAAATGTTCTAAATGTACTTCCGCTTCTGGTAATGGCGTAGTGTACCCATGTCCCTGTTGATATTGACCCCATACTGCGGGCGTTGGCAATGTCCCACGATGAGCCGTTGGACGTAATGTAACAGCGTGCAGTGGAGCCGTCCGAGTACCCAAACACATACGGGGCATAGGCGGCGGTGGTGGAACGGGAGATTGCCGCCTTCCCCGATGCGGCATCCAGGCGGTACTCCCACCAGTCAACCGTGAAATCACCGGCACGAAAATTGAACTTTTCCTGTGACGTACCATATACATAGTCTGACGATCCGTTAAAACCAATACAAGCTGTACCAAATTTTTTAGGGCTGGTGTACCACGCCGCTCCCGATCCTAAATCGAATGCCGTTGTATCTCCCGCTATTTTAGGTTCTGCACTGTCAACCACGCCTGATATTCCATCGCCAGGAGAGTCAAAATGTAGTAATGTATATTGCTTGACTACTGGCGCTTCCGCCGCAATCGGCTGGCGGGAATTTTCATCGGTGAACTGCACACGGAATGAAATGGTTTCACCGGCAGGGATGATTTGATTGGTCTCCGCTGTGTACACCAATTGGTCGGTAGTGCTGGATTTATACGGGTATACCTGCGCCGAAACGCGGTTGGCTATGTTTTCTCCATAGTTCAGAGATATGCTTTTTAACGTATCAGCGTCCACGTTTTCTGTGGTTCTGAACGTGAGGACAATCTTGTCGCCAGTGGACAAAAGCAAATAATCGCCGTCCGATTTAAGCAGAAACCCGGTGTCATCCGGCACGTATGTAATGGACTTTTGCGTGGTCTCGCGTCCGTTGTATGCCTCGAATACCAGTGTCCCATCCAGTTTGACGTATGCGTAACCCCATTCCGACATGACCGCCTTTGTTATTTCGGTGTAGGCTGTGGTCTTGACCGTGTTATCGTGGAAGGCGTATGGAAAAGTGTCGTTTCCCGTTTGATAACTGGTTGCCGTCGGCTGTATCGGGCTGAGACTCACGATTTCGGTAATGACCTGGTCGGCGCGTTTGTCTGTCAAAAGCGGCGGAATATCCAGCGGTAACTGCGCGGCGTAGTACATCCAGTCCAACGCCGTCACCTCAACCTTGTAATCGTTGTACTCGTATTTGAGTTTGATGGTATTGACGCGCCCGATGAATTTCACGGTAGAGTTGATTTCTACCTTTATTGGCGTGCTTTTCCCCCAGTCTGCATGAGCCGTGCCGCTTCCGGGGGTGTAAGATTCGTCGTTATTCAAAAACGTCAGGTACAGTTCGCCGTGCCGCGCCACGCGGTCTGTTTCCTTGTTGCTCCGCATTCCGACGTTCGCCTGTATTCCAGACGGCGCAAAAACGTCGCCGGTCACGTCTGTCCAGCTTCCGCCCAGATACAGATACACCACTGCCGATAATGTCATTTCAACCCCTGCTGTAATGCCATCATAAAGGCGCGGGAGAGAGCGTCGTAGTCAATGCGGTTTGACGCAATGACTTCCAGTAATTGCAGGGTGCGCTTATCGCTGCCTCCGGTTTCAATGCGGTTATTCGGCGTTATGTATCCGCTTTGTTGCGGGGTGAATATTTCCATGCCGCGTTCGCCAACAAGATACGGCTGTCCAGCAGAAACGGGACCGCCAGTAGCGCGTTTTTCACCCGCCCAATAAGTTCCGACATTGCGAATGGTTTCCAAACCCTGCGCTACAAAATTCATAACGAATGTCTTTTCCGTTTCTAAACCGTTGATGAGAGAGTTGGCTTCATCCACCGCCCGCTGCGTTTCAGCAATCACGGTATCCGAGTAAATTCCCCATGCAACACCCTTCTCCAAGAGCCACTGCAATTCTTTATCGTCCAGTATCCCGTCTGCGGTCAACTTTCGTTCCAGCAAGCCAAGAATGATGCGCCGGTTTGCCAGTTCATGTTCATCGGCGTTTGCCTGCGCCGCTTCCGAGTTTTCTTCGAGCTGTCTGTTTATATCGAGGATTTTTTCGGACTGCTCCGACCAGCCCTGCGAGAGCAATGTATTCTTTTCGGCTTCCAATTCCAGCCGCTTTTCGACAAGCGAGTTTGCCTTGTCCTGATAACGTTCTTCTGCGCTTTGCATATTGCCGACCAGCGACAAAAATTCCTCGTTGGTCTTGCTCATCGCCTCTATCATTTCCTCGGTCATAATGACCGCGTCGCCTGTGGCTTCCGACGTCTGTCTAAGAGCCTTTTCCCACGCAAGACCGTATTGTTCGGCGCGTTGATATTCATCCACCAGATTCTTCATTTCAAGGCTGACCAGACCAGACTTCTGGTATTGCCTGTATAATTCCGGGTCTATTTTTTGAAGCGTTTCGCGGAACCTGTTTGTTTTTTCGGTAGCCTCAGCCATCCACAAAACAAGCGGCTCAAGTCCCGCCGCGAAGTTTTTCTTACTCTCGTCTGCCATGTTTTTGAACGCCGCTTCCAGCCGCATGTACGACCCAACCGTCTCATCCGCCGCATGACCGACCAGTTTCAACTGCTCCTCGGCTTGTTGCAGGAAGGCTTCCTTGAATGCGTCGTTGGTGGAGTACCCCTGCTTTTCAAGAGCCTCCACCTTTTCCTTGAACCCGTCCACGCGCACGCCTAAAGCGTCGAATCGCATTGTGGTCATGTTGGTCAGCGTCAAGACCAGTTGGTTCATGTTCATGTTCAAGCCGCCGGAAACGTTTGCCAGTCTCACGGCTTCGTCGTGCGTTTTGGCAAGCCCCAGCCCGACGAAGTCCGTCGCGCTTGCCATCAATTCCATGTCCGAGTAGATGCCGCCCGTTGCTTTTCTCAGGTCGTTCAGCAGCGCGTCCGATGTCGTTCCGATGGATTCCGTTAGCCGGTCGAATTTTGCCGCTGTGTATTCAAGAACCGCCCCCTCTTTGGCAATGTCGAACGTTTTCTTAATGGCATAGCCGACCGCCACTGCTGCCGCCGTTACGCTTGCGAGTGTGCCAGCCATGCTTTTGAGATTGGCGATGGTTTTATTGCTCGCCATCCCTGTCTGGTCTATCATCCTGATGATGATGTCAACGTTTGCCATTAGTTAAATACCATCCCTATGTCTTTCAGCCAGCGGATGATGCGCCGCTCGTTATCAGTCAATGTATGTATTGCCTTTCCGGTACATGTCTGCCAGCGTTGGAGCGCGTCATGGATATTCATCAGGACTGTTATTCTGTGCATCAAAGAATAATCCTGGTCGAAATACGCTCCTATGTCCGGCAAACAGTGCCAGCGTTTGCACTGCCAGCCGAGTATCAATTCAGGCGGCGGCGTGTCCTCCCCATAGGCACTGTCCACCACCGCCTGTATCAGTTTTTTGGGATATTTTCGAGCGCATCCATGTGACCCTTGACCTGCAATGCCGCCCATATCATCAGTTCGGTTTGCTCCGGGTTGTCCATCGTATCAAGGTCTGCCTTATGGTCCGGTATGGTCTCGCATTGCCATTCCTGTATCAATGCCCTCGCCCCCATCCAATACCGGATGAGCAGTTGGTTTCCCGCCGCTCCCGCTGTGGAGGAAAAATACTCCATCTGTTGACGGACGGTCGGACGAGCCGGGACGGAGAACTTGATGCCGTCCTTCTCGAATGTTTTCAGTTCCATGCAATTCTGCTTTCTGCGCTAGAGCGCGACACTGGTTCTGGTGACAGCCCCGTCGAACACGGCTTCCGCCGAGAAGGTTTCCAATGAGTTGACGCTGCCGGAATATTCCACCGACGTAATCAACGCCTCGCCACGATATACCCGTCCGCTGTATGCCGTGTATTGAATCGTCCTTGTGGCGGTTGTGCGATTGCCAATCAGCGGTCCAAAGGCATTGTCGGTGGTCGTATTGACCATGCCGGAAAGGGGGATGGTCGCGCCCGCCAATCCGAACAGATAGGAACGCTCCTCGTCCGCCAGGCTGGTATCCTCGATGGTGTCCTGCACGGCACGGATGGAACCGCTGTTCAAATAGGACGTAATATCGGTCAATACGAGCGTGCCGGTTGAATTCGGCGCATCCACCTTGATGGTGATGTCCTTGAAGATTTTGTTTGCCATGTCATAACTCCGTACTGGTTCGGTTCACTGCGCCGTCGAACACGGCTTCGCAGGAGAATGTTTCGAGCGAGTTGACACTGCCGGAGTATTCCACCGAAGTAATCAAAACTTCGCCGTTGTAAAAGCGTCCCACACTGCCGGTTGAGTTGGTCGGGTAGGCGCGGTATTCGATGGTCTTGGTGACGGTCGTGCGGTTGCCGATCAGCGGTCCCAAAATGCCGTCAGTGGTGGTGTTCACCATGCCTGATAACGGGATGGTTGCACCCGCCAGCCCGAAAAGGTATGACCTTTCTTCGTCGGCAAGACTTGTATCTTCAATCGTATCCTGCACGGCGCGGATGGATGCGCTGTTGAGGTACGAGGTGATGTCCGTCAGCGACCCGGCGGCGTTGTCCAGTTTGATGCGGATGTCCTTATAGATTCTGTTTGCCATCTGGTTCAATCTCCTGTTTCACCTTTTTGGTGTTTCGAGGGGTCACGCCCTCATCGGAATGCAACAGGCGTTTCAGCATTTCATGGGCGGCGGTGTCGTAATAGCCCTTTTCCTCGAAACGTTTCACCTGTCTTTTTAGTTTTTCGATCTGTTTACTCTGCATAGCTTATGTTCTCCTCTTCCTGCCACGTCACGACCACGTCGCGGGAAAGCCAGCCCACACCGCCGTCCTTCGTCCAGCGTTCCACCACTTCGCCCAGTTCTGTCACGTTCGCGTCGCGGATGGAACCCGTCGTGTCGGCAAGTTTTCGGTATTTGTCGATCCGGTCAACGATGTTTTCAACGTGACCGAGCAGGGTCGTCAGGCTTGTCCCGTCGTCCTTGTATCTCTGCCACACCTCGATGACGGTTCGGTACTCGTCGTCCTTGATGGTAAAGGTCAACTGCGTTCTCGGCGAGCGTCCCGGCTTGAGGATGGCGTAATGGTCGCTCTTGCCGCTGTTCAGCAGTCCCCACTTGGCAATTGCCACGTTGGACGAACTGAATCCGGTCGTACTCTGTACCTGTGTGGAAATCAGGGTCAGCCCTGCGCTTTCGCTCATTCAGAATCCCACTGTCCCCGCGTAAACTTCGGCTGTTCGAGGCTGGTGTCATCTGGGTCGCTGCGGTCGGACTGTATTTCCAATCCGGTGAACGTCAGCCCGTCGGACTTGCGGTATGTCTGTGATATGCCGAGCCGGATGAATCCGAGCGCATTCTCGCGCACGAAGCGTTCCGCGTTCCTGCGCCCCATGTTGAACGCTGCCACGCGGCTGTTTTCCTCTCCGCCGTAGCCCGTCCCGCGCTGGGTCATTTCCACCTGCTTCGCCGCTTCCTGCGTAACATAGTCGTCGCACGCCAGTTTTGCCGTGCTGTTGACATACACGGCGGACGGGGCAAAGCCCTCCAACGCCAGCGCGGTATTCAGCACGCCGGAGGCGCGGTCTATCATCTTCTCCACCTCCGTCACGGTCGGGCGGGTGGTGGAGTTAAACGCGGACTGCCCGTCCAGCAGGTGGCGGGTGAACGCGGTGACTTCGTTCACGCTGGAAAAACTATCGGCGCGGATCGTCATTATTCACCTTTGAATTTGTACGCCATCACCGAGATTTTGGAAGTCCCCCCGGCGGCGCGGAAGAATTTCAGGTTGGCAGGCGGCACGTTTTCGAGCCAGTGGCTTCCGGTCGCCAGCAATACGCCGGTGTTCGTGGTCGGCGATGTGGAATCCGCCCGATACCGCGCCCCCTGCGTTTCGATGGAGATGTGAAAGACCTTTCCAAGAATGCAGGTGCTGTTCAAACCCTGCGCCGTGCTGTTGCTCTGCGTGATGGTCTGAAACCCCACCGCAGACAGTCCCGCCCCAATGTTGCGTTTTGCCATTATTCCTCCTTCAACGGCAGAATGTGCCGTCTTGCGTCGTTGTCGCCGTTTGGCTTGCCCTTTCCATCCAGAACCGTAATCGGTTCGAGGATCGCAATGCCGTTCGCCGCGCCTCGCGGTCGGTCGAGGTTGCGGAATATCTCGAACTCCGCGTCCCGCGTCCATCCCGCTGGCAGGGTGAATTCGTCGCCCGCCTCGTACACTTTGCCGAGCAGTTCAAACGGTGCATACGCGGTCAGTTTCGCGCCTTCCTTGATGGGTTTGCTCTTAGCCATGTCCTGTCCTTTCCTTTTCATTGTTGTAAGTCTCTTTCGCGGCAATGTATTCGTCGCGCCGCTGGTGTTCCGTGTCGATGAAGTTCTGGATCGCCTTCGGTCTGGTGTGTTCCAGATGCGGCGGCAGCCCGTTCCAGTTCACGCTCACCGCCTGCGGTATCCGGTGCATCACCGTCCCGCATTCGGGGCAGACGCGCACCAGGTCGCATTCGCTAAACGGATGGAATAAAGTGTGTGTATGTCTCAGCTTGCAGATGTATTGGTATTCCGGCATGTGTCACCTTCACCATTCCTATCTCGATTCCCTCGGCGTTGCGCGTCCTCTCCGGCAGGTGTTCCACGTTGTATGTCCGTCGGTCGAGCGCGTCGATGAACCTGTTACAGCCGACGCCGTTCGGCTTGTTGCTGTGGTAGTAGTCGTCGAACACGGCAACGGAATTCTCCGGCAGGACGGTCAAGACTGCCTCTCCGTCATTCTGGATCGTCCGCTCCGAATGCCCGCCGTCCACAAAATACAGGTCGGCGGCGGTCAGCATGACTATCGTGTCCCGCGTATCTCCGGCGATGAGTTCCACGTCCGCGCCGGTTGCCTTGATGCGCTTTCGCACCACCCGTTCGTCGTACCCGGCTTTGGAGTATTCCCGTGTAAACTGTTCGCCGGTCTGTGTCTCGAACAGGTCGAAGCCATGATAAAAAATGTCTTCGGCGGGGCGGTAACGGGTTGCCCGCTGTATCATGCGGATGGCGTTGTTTCCGTTCCACGTCCCGATCTCGCAGATGGAGTAGGGCTTTATTTCGTCTATCAGCTTCGATAATTGCATGTAACGTGTCGTCCCGTGTTCGGGAAACAATCCCGCGTCACAGTCCAGCAGTTCCCCGATCAGCATTGCGTACTCCGCCGCATAATGTGTCCACGACCACGCCTGCAGCAATTTGTGATGGTGGATGGACTTCTCGAATAATTTATCAAGTTTTGCCATTAGGTCTGCGGTGGAGGTGTAGATATTGTCCTCATCCAGCAGGTCGGCGGCGTATCCAAAGTCCGGCGATAATACCGGCACGCCAGCTGCCATGCACTCCAACAGCGGCAAGGGACCACCTTCGCGGTAGCCCGTGACCAGCAGGACATCCAGAAACCGCATGGTCATAACCAGTTTCTCGAAGGTGTCCGCGTGGTGCTGTGAAGCCGAAACTCCCAGCGAATGCAGTTTTTCGACCATGCCTTCCCAACCCACGCCGCTGAACACGAACTCATACGCAGACAAATCGTACTGCCATGCCATGTCCAGTATCAGGCTTTCGCGCTTGCGTCCGTTCGGCTGGGGATAACCGATGACACCAATCAGTCGCTTGCGGTATTTGAATTCGTCCGCCGCGCAGTAGATAACGTGTATCTTTTTGGGGTCGACGCCCATGTTCAGCAGTTCGTCGCGCCCCCTGAATGACATCGCCGTAACGATGTCTGCCCGCTGGCAGGCGGCGTATACGTCATGTTCCGCGCCCGCATTGCAGTGGGTGTAGACGGCGATATGTTTGCTCCCCCCCCCGTCCTCCATGCCGATCAGCGAATGGAACGGAAGATGAATGTTTACATCCGCCGTCAAGTCCGCTTCTTCGCTCCGGGTTACGTCGTGCAGTTTTGGCAGGTGTTCCACCAATGGGTACGCCATCCGAAACATCGCCGCGCTTTGATAGGGGTCGACAATATGTACCTTCATGCCGTTGCCTTTCTCAACCGCTCTGCCTCCTTGCGGTTGTCTTCGTTGATGTACAAGGACAGGTCGCGCATCGACCATACCGGCTGTCCGAGCCAGTCATCCATCGAAACCGGGTAATGCGTCATGTGCAGGCAGTTCACTCCCGTGTCGCCCCATAACTCGTATCCCGCCAGCCGCGCATAAAACGGAAAGCGGATGTCCGAGCCGACGCTGTCCTTCACGCCCCGCAATGGGCGTATTTCGTTTACGAATGTTTCCAGCGCGAACTTCGCCTTCTTTTCGTCCAGCGGTTTTCCGGTCAGGCTGTCGAGGATGATTTTGCGGGCGCGTAACAGTTTGGGCAGGTCGTAGGGGTACAAATCCATGTCGTCTTCGATGATTTCCGGCTCGCCTTTGAGTATTTTCCTGACCCCCGTGATAACGTCGCGGTGCATTAGGATACAGCCCCAACCGCTCGCCCCGATCCTGTACAGCCTGTTCTTTTCCAACCCCGCCAGCATCGGTTTCATCGGCATTTCACCGGGTTTGCCCTGCTCGAACCAGACCGGTACGACAGGGCGGATCGTCCGCCGCATGTAGAAGCCGGATATGAACGGCAGTTTATGGTTTCGCAGGCGTTCCAATGTGTCCGGCTGGAATATCATGTCATGGTCTAACAGCAGGATGAACGGGTGTTTCGTCCCGTGATACCAATTGTTAATGTGCGTTTGCCTTGCCTCGTATCCCTTTGTTGCGCGGATGTATTGAGGCGCGGTGTCGCTCTTGCGCCGCAGGATGGCTTCGATGCTGTCGCGGCAAGCGCCGTTCTCATTCTCCGAGCCGACGACGCCGATGTAACAAGAGCCTTTGTATTCCTTTGGTTTCGCCATGCGCAAGCATGTGCCTTTCTCCCAAAATGGGTGACAGGCGGGCTGTCACACCCGCCCGTTTTTTTGGTCTTAGGTCGTGCTGTTGCCGGTGGTGTTGGTGCTGATGTAGCGCGAGCCGATCTTGATGCCCGTGCTGTTGGCTGTAATGTAGGACGCCAGCGAGCCGACGGAGAGCGCCGTCGCGTTGACCGCCGTTGAATTGGCGGATAATTTGACGGTGGACTTGCCGGACAGATACAACGCGCCGCTCAACACCACGCCGGTGCTGTTGTAGGTGATGTTGGACGAGCCGACGTCGATGCGCTTATGGGCGATGAACCCGCGTGGTGAGCTTTGTGGATGAGCCATGATAGACCTCCACTAGACCACGTCGGCGAAGAAATAGCCCACGTCTGAGGCGACCACTTTCTGATCCCATGCCTCTTTCATCTTCAAAACGTCGGAATCGACCTTGTCGTCGCGGTACTGGTAGAGGCTTCCGCCCCCGCCGCCGCCAGCCCATGCAAAGGTGAAGCCAGCCGAAGCCGACATGACTTGCGGGGAGGGCGCAACGTGGCAGACCAGGCAGTCGTCGTCGATGATGGCGGACGCGCTGAAAGTCTGTCCTTCGTTGGCGGAGTTGTAGGAGGCTTTGGATACCAGATAGTTCTGGACATCGAACAGCGAGCGCAGAGCCACTTCCACATTGCCGGGTCCCGCGATCTGGACGTGCTTGATGCGGTCGACAATGTCGGGGTGGTTCATCAGCGCCGCATGGACGATGTAACCGAGTACCATCGAATTGGCAGCCATGCCGGTGTTGTTGGAGATGGTGCGCTTCGCGGTGATGACATCGTTGAACGGGTCGCCAGCCGAGAAGTCGTCCCAGTCGGTCGTGCTGTTGTTGTCGTCCGTCCCCCAGACCGAGGTCTTCATAAAGTCGGCGGCAAAGGCGCGTTCGCGCCGGATGAGGGACTGCTGTGCCAGCCACAACGAACCCGCCTGTTCAAGCGCCATCGGCACTTGATTGTTGGCGCGGACTTCGTCGGGGATGACATGCTCCAAGCCCCAGGTGTTGGCGTAGCCCGTTGCCGAGCCGATGCCGTACCCGCCGCGTGCGTATTCCGCGCCCGGCGTGCGTCCCTTTAACTCGTCGAGGAAGAAATACTTCTTCGTGAACGAGTAGTAGGTGAACGACTGCTTGTCTATCTGGACGACGGGAAAGACCCTGTCTGCCACGAAGCGGTCATCCGCCTGTTTGTATCCAACGAGCATGTTGGTAAGTACGGGGTCGACGACCTGTACTTCTGATTGTGTGGGTTGTGCCATTGGTTAATCCTCCTTACGTCCGCTGGATGTTGCTTCCGCCGTTCAGCAGAACGCGGATGATGTCGTTCGCCGCGCCCGATGTCTCCATTGCGGTGGCGAGGAATGCGGTGTTGTCTGTGCGGGCGGCTTCCGTTCCCAATGAGGTCGAGTTGCTGCCGACATGGTCGCCCACGATGAGGGTGGAGGTAGCCACCTTCAGCTTGGCAATGCCGTCGTAAGCGACTTCCGCCTCTTCGTTTCCGGCGGGGGCGTTCATCAGAATGCCGACGGGTCCCAGCGTCAGGGCGGTGGTCGAGTTCAACGCACCAGCGGCGACCACCTGTCCGGCGGTCGAAGCGAGTTTGACCCAGGTGAACTGGCTCGATGCCAAGCCGGTCGAGTTGGCTTTGACATTCGCCCAGGTTCGGTATGATTGATTGACTGCCATGTTATTTCTCCTTCTTGGCAAACGCCTGTACGAACAGGTCGGCGTTTTCGGTCTTGATGATCTCGAATGCGGAGTTGTAATCCACGCTCTTCTCGGCGGCATATTTCAGCACCAGCGCGTTAAACTCGGCTTTCGGGTCTTTGATTTCCCCGCCCTCCGTTCCAATCTCGCCGGTCAGCGCGGTCTCGTCGACGCGCTCGCTCAATGCGCGGAACTGCTTCATAATCGCATCAGCGGTATCCTGCGGGACATCCGCCAGCAATTCAGCCATCGTCGGGTCGGCTTTGGTTTCCTTCAAGTCCGCCTCAAACTTCTCCACGCGGGCTTTGCGTTCCTTCTCTGCTTCGATGGCGACGAGTTTCGATTTGTACTCGTCGCGTTCCAGTTTTGCGGCTTCGTAGTCCTCCGGTACAACCTCCACTTTTTCTGGCTGCGGGGGATTCAGAAGAGCCGTAAATTTATCCCACATGCTTTTCGGGATGGTGTAGTTCTCTTCCATGATTTTTGTCTCCTTGATGGGTTGCACGCTATACAGTGCAACGTCATTTCCAAGATGGGGTGTGTGTAGTAACGCTGTCCCCACGATAAGCGGAGCGCGTATAACGCTGCCGTCCTTTGGGTTTTCCAGTCCGCCCTCCCAGAGTATCTCCGGGGAGTTGAATCGAAACGCCCCATCTGCTATTGCCTTTTGTCCTGCCTCGTTCCATTCGGGAACGGCATACAGTCCGTCCTCCCGTATTTCCAGCGCCTTGATGAAACCTCCCGCCGGGGTGGTATCCTCGTGCGAACCCAGTTTGATGGGCGCTGTGAAGTGGGGGAGGTGTATCTGCTTTACGAATTCCGGGGTGATGTCGTGCGCCTTGCCGTTTTTGTACACGCGCCCGAACGGAAAAAGCTTGAATGCCTCCCCCGGTGTTAGTGTCGTAAATTCGTCGTACAGATATGTCGTATCCATTAACCCTCCAACGCAAAAACGCCGTTCTGCAAGCGGCGATATTATCTGCCACACACAAAACGGCGTTCCTACGGACTGCCTGTATTAACTTGGCGCAACTATACCACACTTATGGGATCGTGACAACCTTTTCGTGTTCGAGTTCCGCGTAATACTGCGGCGGCGGGGTCTTTGCCGCCCGCCTCAGTTCCGATGTGCGCGGGTGGATGTCCAGCATGATTTCGATGGAATCCACCAGCATCAAATATGCCTGCCTCTGCCGCAGGAGATAGTCGCGGGTCAGTTCTATCCGGTCGCTGTTCATTGTCCGAGTCCTCCACTGCTCTTTGCGTCGAGCCAGTCCGCCGCCTTCTGCGCGATGCCGTTCCATATCCGCTGAATCTTGTCCTTCGCCAGCGGGATGATGTCTGTCAGTTTCCACCACCTGCCCTCGTGCATCCATGCCTGGTTCTCGCCGATGACGTATTCCGCATAGTCCAGCCGCGTTCCGAACCGCCCCTCCACCAGACCGGAGCCGACCTTTTTGACCTCGTATATGTCAGGCTTCCCGTTTTTTCCGCCTGATTCAGACGATCCAAGTGTTCTTCCCAGTGTCCCCGTGCGGTCATAACTGCTGTTGTCAGGCTCCGGCGGGTAGGACGGCACGTTCTCCCACAACGTCAGTAGCGATGCCTGCATTCCAAGTTCCGATAATTGCCGCAGTTTCGTCGGGAACATCTTCAACTTGCCTATCAGTTCTGTCAGCCCCCGCGTTTCGATGACGTTATCAGCCATTCAAAATCCTTTCTGCCTGCGCCAGCACATCATCCACGTTGACCACAGGCGAATTCCAACACCTGCAACGCACATGAATTGGCGGTTTGTGTCCGTAGTCGTCCACCGGAAATGTCTTGCCATCCAGCGGCGAACAGAACGGGCAAACCTTGTCGTCCCGTGCCGTGTTGAATCGCACCTCGCTTACGAAGCCGGTTGCCTTCCACGCCAGTGCGTTTCCCTCGGCAAAAGCTCTGGTTATCTCCGTTACCGCTATCATGTTGGCGCGGACACTGCCAAATATCGGAGCAAGCGCGTCTTCCAGCACGCTCAACGGGTCGCCGCTTTGTATCCAGTTGGTCAACGCTTCCTGCACCTGTCTGCGGGTTGTCTCGTTGATGCCGCGTATCAGGTTGAAGCGGTATTGCCGGATAAAGCGCAGCGCTTCGGTGTTTAAGTCGTCGTAATTGACCAGTGCTTGCAGTTCGAGCGGCAATTGTTCCACCGCGCCGTCCATGCCAGCCAGTAATGCCGAGATGTACACGCCTGCCAGCGCCTCCCACAGAAGCGCCTCCTCCCCGTTCCAGAACTCCGAACTAAGCAGGTTTGCCATCGCGTAATTCCTTCGCCGCTTTCAATATCCGCTTGCGTTGCTTTTCGAGGAACGCGCCGACGTCCGCCGCGTATTTCTCTTCCATTTCCACGCGCTTGTCTTCGTCCGGCGCGTCGGCGGCGTAGATGGTGACACGGTTATTGTCCCGCGTCCTGTCCATTAACGCCCGCGCCGCTTCCTTCCTCTCGGCTTTGACAGCCTCGCGCTCCCCCTTCAACTGTTCAGGGTCGCGCTCCGGCGCTCCCGCCAGTTGCCGGAGCCACAATTCATCACCTTCGTCCCACGTCAGCAGGTCTTTTACCGCGCCGATGAACGCGCTGATGGATGTCAGGTCAACGGTGTTTGCCGGGGTGTGTTCCAGCCGAATACCCTGCGCTTCTTCGTCCGTTGCGCCGTTTAGCTTCAGCAGACGTTGGACGGCGTACTTCGTGAAGGTTTCGGCGATGATGTCGGCTATCGAGTTGACGGACGACAGGAAGAACTCAACCGTATTCTTCGAGAGCGCCAGCGAGCCGACCCCGTCCTGCCCCAGTAAAAGAAACTGCGAGAAGAACGCCGTTGCGATGCGCTTCTCATACCGTTCGATGGCATTCGATAACGCCTCGAAGGATTTGCCGCTTCCGCTCAATAACATCGCATCCCAACCGAACGGCAGTACCAGCCCCGCCTGTTCGTCGATCCGCATGTTGCGGACGATTTTTGCAGCCTTGCTCGCGTCGCTGTTGTCGTCATCCTCGTTGGTGTTTGCACCGTCCGGCAGCTTGATGACCGGCAGACCGTTCACGTCCCGCTCGAACCCGATTGCCTCTATCTGTTGCAGGTTTTTCAGGTAGTAGTATGAGACCCACGCAATGCGGAGCAGGGAGCGTCCTTCCGGGTTGTTCTTTTCCACCCGCGTCCTGAACAGGATGACCTTGTCTATCGGGATGTCCACCGCCTGATACGTCGGCGCGGATAACTGCGTGAACCCTGCCAGCCCGCCCTTTTCATCGAACAGCCATTTGTAGATCGTGTCCTGCCCGCGTGATGCGAACTTGCGCCACATCATACGGTTGCGCTCGTCCTTGCGGTACACGATCTCGAACAGCGAAAAGCCAGCCCAGACGAACGATGCCACTTCGCTGATAAAGTCGTTCCACGAGTTCGACATCCCCGCCCGCGCCTCGTTGAGCATGTCGAGCCAGGGGTCGTTCTCGTCGTCGCTGACGAATTCCCACGACATCGCCCGCAATAACTGCTCGATGGCGAGCAGACCGCTCCCTATCACGGCGTTGTTGAGCCGCATTTCGTTGAAGCGTTTGTACGCCTCTTTGCCGTGAAACTCGCGCAGAAAGTCGTCTTTTATCTGCCCGTTATATTCCAGCAATCCGGTGTATCCGATTTCGCCTGTGTTCTTTGCCATGTCCACTCCTAGTATTTCCTAGCCCAGCCGACCGATTCGGCGTCCTTGAATTTGCTCTTTTGTACCGGTTGTTTCTCCGGCATGTTTGCCGCTCCATCCAACGCGCTTGCAAGATACCTCAGCGCGTCAAGGCGGTGGAATGTATTCTTGTCCTTTATTTTTTCCGTTGGCTGCCCGTCGTCGTCCAACTCGCGGCTGTATGTCCCGAATTCGTCTATGATTCCAGTGCATGTATCGAACACATACAACATCTTGGTTTTCAGCAGCGCGATCACGCGACTTATTCCGGCTTCCACGTCACTGATGCGCGGCTCTATCACGGGCAACCCAGCCGCGCCCCAGTCCGAACGCTGTTGCGACTCGGACTTTGCCCCTCCGTACGCTTTTAATGTGTATTCATTGTATCGCCGGACGCTTTGCACATGCTCTGCGGTCGTCTTGCCGCCCTCCAAACTTTCACGATACAGGTACACTACCTTCGTATCCGGGTCTTGCGCCGACCATATCTTTGCGGTATTGACAGCGCCGAAATCCACTCCAAGCAGCCGCGCCCATGTCCCCGGTATAGGGAAGGCGGGAATAATGTGTTCCTCGTTGAAGTCCTCGTATATCATTCCAGCCGGGCGGGAGAAGTTCCCGTTGTAGAACATCTCGAATTTCCACGTTGGCAGTGTTCGTTTCGCCCGCTCGTACTCTTCGACGGGAAACGCCGGATTCATGATGCTTTTGAATTGCACCACCTGTATGTCCGGGTCGCCTCCACGCCACCTATCGAATACCTGTGTTTTCAGCCACCCCAGATTGTACGGCGTCGTTCCCGCCAATACCCTGCCCTGCGATAGCGACAACCGTCTCTGCAATGC
The DNA here is from genome assembly GCA_964599535.1 of uncultured Planctomycetaceae bacterium. GTDB lineage: Bacteria > Planctomycetota > Phycisphaerae > UBA1845 > UTPLA1 > JADJRI01. Next base: position 9,918 of record CAZRFP010000012.1, on the reverse strand, counting down.
TTCCCACGCGCCGACCTTGACTCCGTCCTGTCCGCACTCATCGAATAACGCGCCCTTTGCAGACGCGGATTCCAACCCGCCCTCCGCATCCGCGCTTCGACAAATAATACGGGTGAACATGCGCGGTTTGTATTGCCGGAATATCGTCCTGTCGGACGCGCTGTATTCCCAATGAAACAGACCGCAAAAATAGTTTTTCAACTCCGGCAGAAATTTGAGCTTCAACAAGTCATACGTTGCCGTCACAGCAAGATAATCACCTTCGCCGCACTGCGCTATTTCCCTGTCCAACCATATCGGCAGGTAGGATGTTTTACCGCTCTGCGTTCCGGCTATCACGAAGACAAACCGCTTTTTACTGTCATGCGCCTTCGCCTGACCGGGATGAAGATTGATGGTGAGCTTCCTGCCGTCATAATGTAATAGCATCGCTCCTTATTCTTTCTCCACATGCTTCACAATCTCTATCACCTGCGGCACTGCCAGCTTTTCGCCGCCGCTTGTAACGTCCACTTCCTCTTTCGGCTTCCCGAATGCGTACTCCAAAAACAGCTTCCTGTCGGCGGGGTTGCGGCTGGTGGACATGACACGCAGTAACGCCTCGATGCGGGTGATGACATCGCCGTCCGTGCTGTTCAACTCCTCGGCGGCGATCTTCTGCGCCAGCTTGCGTACCGCGTCAAAAGATTTCGGGCGTCCGAGGCGGTTGATGCGCTTGTCGCCCTTCTTAAACTGCGTCTCTTTGGGCGGGTTTTTATACCCTACTCGCTGTTTTTTCCCTGTATCTTCGGTCATTTTTCCTCTTGCAAGAGCGAACGGGTAGGACTTGCGCCTCCAGTTTGCAGGTTGGAGCCTGCCGCGTTATCTGTTTCGCCTCGTTCGCGTTTTTGCCCTAAGTACATGGATGCACCCCGCGCCTCGATTTCAGAGTAGGGCAACTCTGGAACGGTCAGGCGGGCGCGATATGCGGGGTCTATAAAGTAAATATAGCGGAGTTGAAAGCCCTCAAGCGGTCTAAATCCTGCCGCTTTATAAGCCTTCATAGATGCCGCCCCATTTGTTTCCCCTAATACCTTGTTCCAGTTGCCACCAGTTCTGGTGGCAACTGCGTGGACAATTTCGCTCCCCTTTGTTGCGGTAACGCGATTGTCAATCGCGTTACGCGCCCGCGCCTGTTCTTTGTGGCTAGAATTGTCAGTCATGCTCATACGAGAGTCTCTCGTATGAGCATCCGGCGCAATCCATATCTGGTCGTTTTCTTTGATAGCCGTCAGCACGAACCCCGCCGCCCTGTAAATCGTGCCGTCGCCGCATTGCGTACCATCGGCAAACGACACCACCCATTTAACCTGCGGCGCGTGCTTCTTTAGCAGTTTGAACGCAATGGACAAGGCACGGCTTTCACTATTGCGCGGCAGTACATCGTCAAACGCCATGCGATTCAACTCAAGAAACTCATGCCATTGTGTACCTGATACAAGTCCCTGTATTTTGCGCTTGTCGAGGCTTGGTCCAAACTGCATGACACCATGAAGGCGGTCGTTCAGAAAAACGCCCAAATGTAGCTGCGAATTTTGCGCCACCTTGCCACTGTAATGGTGCGCCTTCACGAATGCAATCGCATCCGCGTTTTTTATGGGCTTGACGAGTATCTCTTTAGCCGTTACCATGTTCGGTTATAAATGTCTCACAAATTCGGGCGAGGGCGTTCCCGTTGCTGTTATCGTTGCCTGTGTCAATAAATGCGCCCTGTGCTTTCGCCAGTTTCATCGCCTCGCGCACAGTCTCGGCTTGCTCGTCGTGCAGGGTAAATGTCATCTGCTGAAACGGGGCGCGATCCTCGTTCGGAAGTGCGCCAAAGGCTTCATCCTCCGAAAGAGTTTGTATGACATTTACCATCCCCTGCAACATATCCCCGAAGGTCTTGTCCTCCCGCTTCAACGCGGATATTACTGCGTTGTCCCCAGCCGACATTGCCGCCAGCAAGTCAACATCGGGCGCGTATGACTGCTTTCCCGCCTCGTTGTCTTCGATGCCTAGTGCTATTGCTTCGGGGCTGGCAGGGTCAAGATCGTCACGCACGGTCACGACAAGCTGATTGCCGGTGGTGTGAACGAGTACCACCTCGTCAATGCCAGCATCCCGCGCCTTCTCGTGGGTCAGGTTGCCCGCCATAATAACGGGTTTCTCGGTGTTTTTCCCCGCCGCAAGGATACCACGACCAACGCCGCGCCTGCGGATGGAGTTCTCGACCAGTCCGTGTCCCTTTTGAGTGTGCTTGTTGATGTTGTTCGGGTCAGGCAGTAAATCTTCGATGCGCCTTGTTTCCACTTTTGTCATAACCAGTACCTTTCAACCAGCAGATACATCCCCACTCCCACCGCTGCCAGCGCAAACAATGTCCAGAATATCATCCGCACCTCTCCCCACCACTCGCGCCATCTGGCACGAGCAACATCCATCTCCATCCTGTAACGGTATTCATCAACGTTCATCCGTACAATTCCATTCTCAGCCGCTTACTCATGCTTTTCTTCGCCTTGTACCGCGCCTGTGCCTCCCGCCGTCTGCGCTTGCGGCAAGCATCGCACAGCCGCTTCGGGGGCGTGACACGGGCGGGGCAATCTCGACACTCATTCAAAGACGCGCTCCCACCATTCGGCTAAACGTTCCGCGAGATGCTCCAGCCAAGCAAGGATGAAATACCAGTACAGCTTCATATTCGCCTCGTCGCCAGCTTGCCAAAGGTGTACCAATAGTGAAACCACAGCCAATCGGCAAGCCAGATGAACACTATCAGGGCTAAAGTGTAAACAAGGGGTTTCATGTTATCACCACGCCTCTACAACATAGGGACTGTATCTCTCCCCAGCCGACACGAATTTGACATGCTCTTTCTTGATAAGGTTTGTCCCGCCACGCGACCCCAGTGGGAACGGCGTACCGCTTCGCTCCAATCCGAGATAGTCACAGATTATCTTGATTTGCGGATACATCGAAACCACCCAGCGGTTATCGGGCAGTTTGTTGACCGTCTGCTCCGTCGCCCAGTGGATGAGATGCGGCTTGTTGATGACGCTTTCCAACGGGGGCGGGGGCTTCAAGAAGTCAAGGGCTTCGATGACATAGTATTTGTCCCATGACCCCAGTATCTTGACGATGTTGCCGGTGGTGGTCAGGCATTTCCACTCATACGGCTTGCGTCCGATGTTTCTGCCTGTCACATAATCCGCATACCCGTTTTCGGGGGCGGTGGTGTCGGTGAATGAGCGGTGGTCTTGTATCAGGTTGACATACGCCCATGTGAGACTGCCGTCTGTGCATTTTGCAAAGGTGTACAGACCGGGTGACACCGGCACGTCTGGCTTGCCTTCCTCGTAGTGGTATTCTATCCGCCCTTCCGGGGCGCGTCCGTCCAATTGATAGGCAAGCAGGTATTTAATCCAATACTGCCACTCCGGCGATAACGCCTGCCTGTCATAAACAGTGTTGTTGTATCTCCCCCATAACATCCGCGTGGACGGTAACGGGCGCTTGTATCCCGGCTTGGCATAGTCTGGCGCAAGTTGTCGAGGATGCCCCCATGTGGACGGGGCTTTGAAGCCAAACTCAGGCAGTTCCCAGTCATGCAGAACCCGCGCATACTGCCCGTCGTCGTCAGGCACGCGCAAGCCGACATCAGGACGTACAAACTCCGTCTTTTGACGGTAGGATACCGTCACACCGCCGAAACTAGCTGTCAGATTTGACATAGCGTTGTTTGTTGCCCTGCGGGTCAACGAGATCATAAAAGTCCGGGAATACGGGGTCGGATGGCTCCGGGGGAGGCGGGGCTTCGCCGCCGATTTCCTTCCAGTCCTTACAGATGGGTTCTCCACGATGCGAATACGCCATCCAGCCGGTCACGCCGTTGTAGGTGATGCGCAGCCACTTGTCACCGACGTACTGATACACTCCGTTGGCGTTGCGTAATTCTTCTGTTGCCACGAACACTTGGTCGCCTCTCACGGTCACATTGGCATTGACGCTGGTCAGGACGTTGCCCGCCGTGTTGTGGTCGTCGCGAATGCGCGTTCCGTTGCCCAGTGTGGTCATTTCATAGGTTGTCATATTTGCTCCTGTTCCAACTTTTGCCCGCACCAGGGGCAATGATTGATGTGACACCATTCCAGCCCTAAATCCAGATGCCATTCAACGGGGTCGGGGTCTTCCTCACCTTCGTACATGCTCCCGTAAAAGATGCTGTCTTGGTAGCCTTCCGGCATTTGGTCACAAACATGGTGTATCATTGGTCGCTTGTGTTTCCGCTTAACGCGGAATCACCGTCTGTACTCCACCATCTCGCCGCCGAAACTCGCCATCATTCGGCTTCTCTCCACTTTTCCAAACAGCAGTTCAAAATCCGCCTCGTCTCCGAAAAAATAGTTCAGGTCAATGTTCTTGCTCTCCACGCCGTACAATTTGCCGTCCCCATTGTCCGTGAACTGCCAGAACATGTAGCCCTTGAACGGCGGCGGTATCAGCGGCGCGCTTGGGTTGTATGCCGCAATCCACAACGGATAGCGGGCGAAGTATTCAAGCCTCTCTTTCGAGATGCCTGTTACCCTTTCGAGCCAGTAGTAATAGCCGGTATAAATGCCGATCCGCGTGTCAGGCAGTTTCAAAGACAAGTTTTCCATGAAGTCATACCTGTGCTTCCACGTATCGTATGCGCCGCCGTACCTGTCCTCGAAGTCGCCCCATGCGCCCAGCTCCGGCGGGTCTGCTTCGAGCAGTTCGGCAAAATGCACCGCCTGTTTCTTCGGCTCTGCGCGGCTGTCGTAGAACCAGTATGCGCCGCGTTTCAGCCCCGCCTCTTTCGCCCGCCGCCAATGTTCCACAAACCGCGTGTCCGTCCATGTGTTTTGTCCGGCGCGGATGATGACGCCCGGTGTCCGTTCCCGCATAATTCGGAAATCCACGCCCTGCGGGGTGGTCGGGTCGTCCTGATAGAACGAAATGTCAGGGATGATGATTTTTGAACTCATTTACTCTTTTTCAAAAGGCTTTCAACTTGTACCAACGCCTCTTTTATACGCTCATCAGTAACTTGCCACTTTTGTCCAATTTCAGCAACATTCTTGCTTTCGAGCGCATCTTTCAGCCGTTCCACCTCCGCTTCCAACGCCGCAACATAGTTTTCGATGCCCGGCTTGGCGCGTGGCTCGACCCCTTCCTGCATTGTCAGTTTGTATTGCGCTTTCAACATTATTATGTTGTTCATACTCATGCCTTTCTAAATAACCGGCGACTCAACCTTGACCGCGCCATAATCCTTCTTCTTTCCGCTGTACTTCATCAGGGTTTCCAGAACCTTCTTGCCGTTCGTTACATCACCTAGACAATATTGGTCAACTTTCTGCAACGTTTCTTTATCTCCACTTTTTACAATCTTCAACCAATCATCATTCGTGATGTCGTCTTTTGCGCGAAAACCCAGCCGTTGACTGACAAAATCCAGTTTGTTGCTCTCGAAGGCAAACTTGCTTCGGGCTATCTTCAACGTGTCCAGCGTCTTCTTGCCAATGACAGGCTCCAGTCCGTTCAGTAAAAATCTGGTGTTCGCCCGTTTGATGTCGTATGCGTCCACGTTATGACCGGCAATGATGTCCGCACTTGCCATCAGGTCGCGCAAGCGTTTCAGTATCTTTGCGTCCGTCCACTTCCGCGCCTGTGTCGGCGTTACGCACTCATGCCACACCTCACTGTTATTGACGTAGGATGCCGACCAGCAGATGATGTAATACTCGTGTACAAGGTCTTCCGTTCTCAGGTACTTGTTCGGGACTTTCGCCCCATAGTTGAAATAAAGGCTTTTTGACACTTCGAGGTCAATATAAAGAATGCTTGCCTCAGAACGAAAGTTCATTGGAAGAAGCGGCGCGACTTCCTCCTGTACATGACCGCATCGCCAACATCGCCACACTCGCAGGTCATATTCGTATTCTTCTGTTTTTATGTGGTGGACTTCCTGTAAACCTGTCTTCTTATTTATCTTAGCGAACCACTTTTTGCCACCACAACTGGCGCAATTCTGCATTATTTCGCTTTTCTAGCGCGTTCCAGACTTTTCATTTTTGCCTGCATCGTCGAGTCGTGCGCTATCAGAATTTCCGTGTTTTTTTGAACGTCATTTGTCAGGGAGGCAGTCACTTCAACAACATTATGGATGGACTTCAAAAACAATGCGTCCCGTTCCGACTGCGCCTTTAGAAACATTTCGTCACGTTTTTCCTGCGCCCTCAAAAATGCCCAAACAATAATAACGATTGCGGCTATATAAGGGGCTTGTTTCGTAAGTTCCGATATTTCCATCATCCTTTCTCCCGTTGTGTTGCCCCTGCCCTCCTATCGTTGCAGGAGGTCTCAGGCTGTCCGCCCTGGTGGAGACGCGCAACGCCTCGTTGGGCAGGGGCTGGTATCAGGGCTGTCACATCTGCATCCCCCGATGTGGAGGAGTCGCCCTGTGTTACCCGTTGCCTTCGCCGGTCAACCTGCCTTCGCCAACCAACTCTTCTGCTTCCTCCCAATCCCAAACAAACGACTTCCCGATAACGGGAATACGGAGACGGGAAAGAGCCTCATGAGTCGCTACACCGCTTTTCAACTGGACGATGTACCCCAGCACAATCAGCAGGATTTGAGCAAACGCCCCGGCTTGTTCGTCCACATTGGAGATCAACACCGCCGGAGCAAATAGCCGAAGCGCGACCAGTACCGCCAGCGCAACAAGGTTCAACGCCGCAAACCAGCGTCCTGCGTCCCCGTCCCGGACCAAGCCGAACACCTTGCCGACATTGACTAAAGCGGCAATACAGGCGGCGATTCCCGCCAACTGTCCAAACTGTAATAGCACGTTCAAGATTTCTTCCATCGTTTTTTCTCCTTAACAAAAAACGCCCTCCACCACCTGAAACATTTCAGGCGGCAGAGAGCGTTGGCTGTCTGCGTTCCCCTTCCTCCGGGCTTGCGCGGGGAGGCGGGGCGGTTATTTGGTTTTCGTTATTTTACCACATTCCCGCATAATTCGGAATCGAGTATATGTAAGCCCGACTTACATATACAAACCGATATGTTGTAAAAATTAGTCATTCTGCATTTGTTTACTCATAAACGCCTAACGGCTTGCCTTACCTGCGCTTGGTGGGCGTGGATAAGGTTTGAGATGTGGATAAGGCTTGGGAGTTTGACCAACCCACTAAAGGCGCAGACTCCCAAGCGTCAGGTGCAGGCTTTGTTAGGCGTTGTTTTTGCTTACAACTGCCCGACCTTTTAGAGCCTCATTCTTGATGTATGTCATCATACCTGACCAAGTTTCAAAACCATTCAACCGCGCTGCCGCTTGCATTTCTGCTTTTCGTTTATCGCTTCGGGCGGTGATGGTTGTATCTTTCCAGTGTGCCTGATGGGTTCGGGGAGCCTTGCGGCTCCCCTTTTTTTGCTCTGCCATTATTGCTGGTTGTCCCAGAGTTCGGCGTCGCGTGCGCTTTCAAAACACATCCAAGCGCGGGTTCCTTCTTCGCCGCTATCCACTTCGCGCACTGCGTCGGGCGTCCATCCGTGTACTTCTTTGCAGGTCTTGATGGCTTCGGCTTCGGTCTCGGCGTTCACTGTTACTTTGTTCATTTCAAACTCCTTTTTGATTTTGTTGATAGCGCCTATCAACTTATAACCCTATATTACCACACGTTGTACAACGTGTCAAGGGTTGGGAGAGACCAATTTATCACGAGTTTTTGACCGCGCAACAAAACGCCTAACGGTTGGCGTTAGCGGCGGCGGTGTTCGCGTTCCCACCGCTTATAGATATTGAAATCACGATCAGACGGCGTAACTTCCGGCGCGTCCTCAGCCGTCCGCTGGACGCTTTGTTGGGCGGCTTCAAGTTTTTCAATGTAATCAATGAGGTCAGAAAATTCTTGCTTTGCTTCATCGCCATACACATAAGCCGAGCAGTTTTCAATGCACCATTGGATTGCTTGAGTTGATAACATAATGACACCTTTCCGTGTTGAGCAGTCCGCCCAACGGTTTGCGTTAGCGGCTTGGGCGTGGCGTATCACAGTACCCACACTCAAGATCGCTTTCAAGATTGGTAGATTGACAAACAGCGCACGTCCAGCCCAAGTCCGCTGCACGCGGTGTTAGGTGCGGCAAACAATTCACACAAAACAAATGGGCGTTCTTCGTAATTGCGCGATTGCTTTCATCGACTCTCGAAAATGTATGCTTTGGACATGCCAAGCCACCACACTTTGAACATCGTAACTTATCGCGCTTTAGTTTTATTTCACAACCACAAGACAAGATTTGTAGCATATTAGCACCTAACGGTTGGCGTTAGCGGCGGCGGGATGGACGCCAACCGCTAACTGTGTGGGGTTCGCTACGTTCTTCTCAAGCGCCATCCTGACCCCGACTATACCCGCCGTCCGCTGGACGCTGTGTTAGGCGCATTCTGCGCTCTATGATTAAACAAAATTTGCCAGATTGGTTTTTGAAAATTTTTATAAAGTAATCAAGCTGATGATCTTCTGGCTTATATGCCTTGTATGTTTTCCAACAAGACTCAACCTGTTTGCCATATACAGAATAAACATGATATTTTGAAAGCCATTTTGCTAGTTGTTCAAACGTATTAAATTTGCTAATCATTTTTTTAGCTACTATGTCTTTCATGCAATATGCACCTAACGGCTTGCGCTACCTGCAAGTGGGCGGGCGTAGGAAAATGCCCGAAGGTAGAACAAAGCCAAAGTGTAGATAATGCTCATAAATCGCGGCGCATCCCACTTGTCAGGTGCGCGCTGTGTTCGGCGGCGTTTATGCTTCGCTTGCCGCCATTTGTGCAAGTGTCTTTGACGCAAGAGTAGCTGCGCTTACAACTCCAACGTGGTTATCAATAAATTCCTGCGTGAGATAACCATTTTCAACGAGCGTATCCCAAACACTTGCAAGATATAAAGCATCTTGCGAGACAAGCGGACGATTGACTTTGCGGGCGTGACGTTGCAGGCTTTTGATTTCATCGCGGGCATAAGCAAGTTGATCCACGCCAGTTTCTTCGATTTCATCACACCAGCCCAATTCGCCTAAAATCTCGTCAAGGCAAAATTCCAAATCTTTCTTGGTAAGTGGGCGCTTTGGCGTTTCGTGTGTATTTTTTGCAGGATAATCTTCGCCATGCAGATCAGCCCATTCTTCGAGTGACATATTTTTTACCTTTCTTCGGACAGCAAGGTAGCCGCCGAACGGATTGCGTAACCCGCCCTATGCAGGCAAGTTACTTTCGGATTTCACGACATCAGGCAGGCAAGACGCGCCAGCCTTCAAAGAGTCGGGTTCACGCGGTGTTAGGCGTGTTTCTTCAATCTCAACGCCCCTTGACAATAATTCACCGACTATCTCATTCCAAACTGTAACAATACCTTTTGCCATTATTGCCTGACCTTTTGAAAGTTCGCAAAACGGCGCATTTACGAGAATAATAATTTTATCGACTGGCTTACCTGTTTTGTTTCTTTCAAGCCACTTTCTTAACGCTCTTGGCACGGCAACGCCTTCAACGACATCAATGTTTTCATCGAACCAAAAACTTGCCTTTTCGCTTGCTTCGCTCCAACCAAGTGATATTAAATCATCGGTGTGTTTTATATTGCCAACAAGCGAACTTGAAAAGGTTGTTTTACCAGACTTTGGAGAACCTACGATTGCAATTTTCATAACCTTTGCCTCTCGAAATAAACGCCTAACGGTTTGCGTTACCTGCTGGCGGCACAAGTAACATTGTTTGAAATTCGCCGCGCCTGCCGCCAGTCAGGTGGACGCTTTGTTAGGTGGCGGGTTTTAGTGCTAAAATTGCAATGTGCGGCTGTATCT